>NZ_JABBJJ010000198.1 GCF_012933655.1 Pyxidicoccus fallax
GTACCTCCGCCGCCGGCCCCCACCGCCGCGTCCACGCCGCCCACCGTCACGGCGAGCACCACCCCGGCCGCCCATCCGCCCGCGAGCACCTACGTCGGCTCCGCCGCCTGCGCCGACTGCCACGAGCACGAGCACGCCGCGTGGGGCAAGGACTGGCACTCCCGCGCGCTCTCCCCGGCCACGCCGAAGTTCGTCGTGGGCGACTTCCGCAAGACGCACTTCAAAGGCGAGTCCAGCGAGGCCTGGATGCGCCGCGACGGCGAGCACCACTTCATGCGCACCCGCGGCGCCGACGGCCAGCTCGCCGAGTTCCCCGTCCAGTGGGTCGTCGGTGGCAAGCGCATGCAGGACCCCGTCACCGTCCTCCCCGATGGCCGCTGGCAGGTCCTCCCCGTCTACTTCCACGTCACCGGCAAGGGCGAGTGGGTCGACTACTCCGAGAAGAAGCAGGGCGCCCTCAGCCCGGACCACCCCTTCTTCTGGACCAACTTCCGCCGCAGCGCCCAGCACGCCTGCCTGGACTGCCATGTCACCGGGCTCGACGCCCGCTACGACCGCGCCGCCCACACCTGGACCACCCGCTTCACCGATGCCGGCGTCGCCTGCGAGAGCTGCCACGGCCCCGGCTCCCGCCACGTCGAGTCCCAGGATGCGAAGGACATCGTCCAGCCCGCGAGTCTCTCCCCCGAGCTCGGCTTCGCCGTGTGCGCCCAGTGCCACGGGCCCCGCAAGCCCCTCTTCCCCATCCTCGACGCCGCCCACCGCTTCCAGCCCGGCCAGCGCTACGAGGACCACTACCAGCCCATCGTCCTCTTCCTCGGCAACGAGCGCTCCGGCGACTACTTCACCGACGGCCGCCCGAGCACCTCCAGCTTCGAGTACCAGGCCCTCATCCAATCCCGCTGCCACACGAAGGGCGGCGCCACCTGCCTGACCTGTCACACCGCGCCCCACGAGCCCGGCGCCCCCAACGAAGTCCAGAAGCCCCAGAAGGCCACCGCCAACGTCTCCACCAACTCCGCCACCTGCCAGCAGTGCCACGCGGATGTCTTCGCGCAGGGCCAGAAGCACACGCACCACACCGCGCGCGCCGCCCAGGACTGCCTGTCCTGCCACATGCCGCCCGTCGTCTCCGGCGTGCTCGACCCCTTCGCCGACCACGCGCTGGACGTGCCCGTCCCGGACAACACCTCGCGCCATGGCGTCCCCAACGCCTGCAATTCCTGTCACGCCAAGGAGACGCCCGAGGCCATGTCCCAGGCCCTCCTGAAGTGGTGGCCCCAGGCTGGCGTGAGACAGCAGCGCCGCCTGCGCCTCGCGGAGGCCTTCGACGACAAGACGGCCGCCACCAGCCGTCCCTCGCTGGAGGCCGTGCTCGCGGACACCGAGGAGGCGCCCTCGCTGCGAGGCGCCGCGGCGAAGCTGCTCGCCCGCCGCTTCAAGCGCGACGCCGTGCCCGCCCTGCGCGCGGCGCTCGAGGGTACGCAGGACGGCCTCCTCCGCTCGGACATCATCGAGGGCCTGGGTACCGCCGGCTCGCGCGAGGCCATCGAGGACCTCGTGCCGCTGCTCACGGACCGTTCCCTGTGGGTGCGCCAGGCCGCCTCTCTGACGCTCGCGGGCTTCGGGGACGCGCGCGGCCTCGCCGCCACGCAGGCCCTCGCCTCGCGGCCGGAGACGTCCGGGCTGGTGCAGCCGCACCTCATGCTCGGCCAGCTCGCCATGCGCCGGAAGGACGTCGTCACCGCCACGCGCGAGTTCGAGCGTGCGCTGGACCTCCAGCCCTACAACGCCGACGCCCTCGTGAAGCTGGCCGACCTCTACGTCGTCCAGGGACAGGTGGAGCGCGGGAAGCAGCGACTGGAGGAGGCGCTGCGCTTCGACCCGCAGAGCCGCGCCGCGAAGCAGCGGCTGTCCATGCTCCAGCAGGGCCGATGAAGCGAAGCCACCGGTGCCGGGGCCGCTCCGCCCCCGGCTCTGTGGCTTTCGCAACACCGTTGCCGTTGAACCTGTCCCCGGGACGGTGCCCCTTCATCCACTGTTGAGCAGCAGGGGCCCGGAATCTGTCCACCAGACACAAGGTGGGACTCGGGACCGTGGTGGGAGCCATGCGCGCCTCATACCTCTGGGCACGCCCCCATGAATGCCCTGCTGCTCGCAGTCCTGCTCTCGCGCTCCAGCCCCGTGCCTGGCCTGCTGCTCGCCCAGGCGGGTACTGGCGCCGTGCAGCAGCCGACACCCGGGGCGCCCACCTCGACTCCGACACCCCGACCCGCGCCCGGGACGCCTCCTTCCTCCGCCACGCCTCCGGGCGCCGCGGGAGGGACTCCTCCCCGACCGACACCCGGCACCGCGCCCGGCCCGGATGAGCCCACACCGCCCCAGCCCGAGGTCTCGGACCCGCTGCTGGCGCCGGTGCCTCCCGCGCCCGTGCAGGTGTCCTCCTGGGAGGAGGCGCTGAACCTCCTCAAGCAGCGCTCCACGGACCTGCGCACCGCGCTCGCCCGGGTGGAGACCGCGGCGGGGCTTCGGCGCATCGCCCTCGCCGGCCTGCTGCCCACCATCACCGGCAACGTGTCCGCCCAGTACAACGTGCTCAACCCCGACGCGGTGTTCATCGGCGGAGGCACGGGCGGCATCGGCGGCGGTATCGGCGGAGGCACGGGCGGCGGTGACGGCGAGGCCCTGCGCCCCACCAACCCGCCCGTGGTGGGCACGCTGACGGCCACCCAGCCGCTGTTCAACCTGCAGGCCATCACCGCGCTGGGCACCGCGCGCGAGGCCGAGCGCACCGCCTCCCTGTCCCTCGCCGAGACGCGGCGCCAGCTCACCGGAGCCCTGGCGCAGGGGCTCGTCGGAGTGTCCGCCCGCGAGCGGCTGGCCGAGGTCAGCCGCGTCAACCTGCGCAGCGCGCTGGAGCGGCTGGCCCTGGCGCAGCGGCGTCTGGAATTGGGCGCGGGCACCCGGCTGGACGTGGTGCGCGTGCAGCAGGACGCGGAGAGCACCCGCGTCCTCGTGGTGACGAATGACGAGCAACTGCGGCAGGCGCGCGAGTCGCTCGGGCTGGCGCTGGGAACCCCGGGCGCGGTGGGCCTGGCGCGCGGGGTGGACCTGGAGGCGCTGCTCCGGCAGGCGCGGCGTGACTGCCACCGGCTGGAGGACCTGAACAGCCGGCCGGACCTCGCGGCGGCGCGCTCGCGGCTCGTCGTGGCCGAGCGGCAGGTGACGGAGGTGAAGACGACGTACGTGCCCACGCTGGCCCTGACCAGCAACGTGCTGGCCCTCACGGTGGAAGACGGCGTCGCGGAGGTGCCGGTGTGGAACGTGGGCGCCGCCCTCGTGCTGCCCTTCTACGAGGGCGGCGCGCGCGAGGGCCGGCTGCGGCAGACACGCGCCGAGGCGGAGGTGGCGCGGCAGGACGTGGTGGAGCTCGAGCGCAACGTCACCGTGGAGGTGGCCCAGGCACGGCGCGGGGTGGAGGTCGCCACGGCGGCTCGCGACATCGCCGCGCGCGAGCGCGACCTGGCCGAGGAGAACGACCGGCTCACCCGGCGCAGCTTCGAGGTGGGCACCGGCACCAGCCTGGAACTCATCCAGACGGCGGCGACGCTGCGCCAGGCGGAGCTGCAGTTGGTGGTGCGCGAATTCGAACTGGAGCAGGCGCGAGTCGAGGCATTCCTGGCGGAGGCTTCATGCGAGTGGTGAGGACATGGGGCGCGGGGCTGGTGACCCTGGCCCTGGCGGCGGGGTGCAAGGGCTCACAGGAGGAAAAGCCCCAGGGAGGACAGGCGGGCGCCGGCCGGGCCATGCCCGTGCAGGTGCAGGCGCTCCAGCCCGGGCCGGTGCGTGACACGAGCGAGTACGTGGGCAGGCTCGTCTCCCGGCGGAGCATCACCGTGTACCCGCAGGTCGCCGGCTACGTGCAGGAGATTCCGACGAAGCCCGGCCAGCAGGTGAAGCAGGGAGACGTGCTGCTCGTGGTGGACCCGCGCCAGCAGCGCGCGGGCCTGCGCGCCACCCAGGCCCAGCGGGCCTCCGCCGAGGCCCAGCTCGAGTACGCCCGGAGCACCCGCCAGCGCAGCGCGCAGCTCCTGAAGGAGGGGCTGCTCAGCCGCCAGGACTATGACCAGGCCGTGGCCCAGGCCGAGCAGGCCGAGGCGAGCGCGCGCGCCATCCAGGCGCAAATCCAGTCGCAGGAGGTGCAGCTCGACTTCTACCGGGTGAGCGCGCCCTTCGCGGGCACGGTGGGCGACTTCCCGGTGAACGTGGGCGACTACGTCACGCCGCAGACGGCCCTCACCTCGGTGAGCCAGGGCCGCGTGCTGGAGGTGTCCGTGCAGGTGCCGGTGGAGCGCGCCCGCACCATCAAGACAGGGGACACGCCGGTGGAGGTGGTGGACCCGGGCGGGAAGCTGCTGGTGTCCGCACCGGTCTTCTTCGTGGCGCCCATCCCCAGCGCCACCACGCAGCTCGTGGAGGTGAGGGCCGCCTTCGAGAACACCGTGGGCCTGCGCCCCGGGCAGCTCGTGCGCGTGCGCGTGGTGTACGAGACGCGCGAGGCGCTCCAGGTGCCCACCTTCGCGGTGACGAACATCAGCAGCCAGTCCTTCGTCTACGTGGCGGGCCAGGCGGACGGCGGCGGCACCGTGGCCCGCCGCGTGCCCGTGAAGCTGGGCCAGATTTCCGGCAACGCCTACGAGGTGGAGAGCGGCATCGAGCCGGGCACGCAGGTGGTGGTCAGCGGGCTGCAACTGCTGCGAGAGGGCCAGCCCATCCAGCCCATGCCCGCGAAGCCGGGCGGCCCGCAGCAGGGCGTGGGCGGCAGCGGCGCCGAGCCTCCCCAGGGTCAGGGCACGCAGGGCGCGCCCGGCGAGCCGGGACAGCCCGAGGCCCGGGGGGAGCAGCCCCTGCAGCCTCAAGGCCAGGGCGTTCCCGGCGGCCCGGCGCAGCCCGGGAGTAGAGGCCATCCACAAGGCCCGGCTCCGGGTGGCGCAGCGACTCCGCGGCAGTGAGGACACGGCATGTTCGTCGACTTCTTCATCCGCCGGCCCGTCTTCGCCAGCGTGCTGTCCATCATCATCACGCTGGTGGGGGCCATCTCCATCCCGTCGCTCCCCGTCGAGCAGTACCCGGACCTGTCCTCGCCCGTGGTGCAGGTGTCGGCCAACTACATCGGCGCGTCCGCGGAGACGGTGGAGAGCGCCGTCACCACGGTGCTGGAGCGCCAGCTCAACGGCGTGCAGGGGATGCGCTACATCTCCTCCACCAGCAGCAACACCGGGCAGAGCAGCGTCACCGTCACCTTCGAGCCGGGCCGGGACTTGGACCTCGCCGCCGTGGACGTGCAGAACCGCGTGTCCACCGCGACGCCGCAGCTGCCCGCCGAGGTGAACGCGCTGGGCGTCACCGTCAACAAGGCGCAGACGCAGCTGCTCATGGCCTTCGGCCTGTATGACTCGGAGAAGCGCTACGACACGGGCTTCCTCAGCAACTACGCGGACGTCTACATCCGCGACGCGCTCCTGCGCGTGAGGGGCGTGGGCGACGTGCGCATCTTCGGCGAGCGCCGCTTCGCCATGCGCCTGTGGCTGGACCCCACGGAGCTGGCGCGCCGGGGACTGGCCGCCACGGACGTGGTGAACGCGCTGCGCGCGCAGAACGTCCAGGTGGGCGCCGGCCAGGTGGGCCAGCAGCCCGCGCCCGCGGGGCAGACGTACCAGTTCACCCTGCGCGTGCAGGGCCAGCTCACCACGCCCGAGCAGTTCGGCGACATCGTCGTGCAGCGCGGCCAGGACGGCTCACTGGTGCGGCTCAAGGACGTGGGCCGCGCGGAGCTGGGCGCGGAGAACTACGGGCAGCTTTTGCGCTTCAACGGCCAGGAGGCGGTGGGCCTGGGCATCTTCCAGCTTCCGGGCTCCAACGCGCTGGAGGTGCGCGACGGCGTCATCAAGGAGCTGGAGCGGCTCAAGGCCAACTTCCCGCCCGGCATGACGTACCAGCGCGCCTTCGACACCACCGCGGCGGTGGAGGCGTCGATTGAAGAGGTGCTCGTCACCCTGGGCGAGGCCATCCTCCTGGTGGTGCTCGTGGTCTTCATCTTCCTGCACGGCTGGCGCAGCGTGCTGGTGGTGGCCACGACGCTGCCCGTGTCGCTGGTGGGCACCTTCCTCTTCGTCAGCGCGTTCGGCTTCTCCATCAACACGTTGACGCTCTTCGGCCTCACGCTGGCCACGGGCCTCGTGGTGGACGACGCCATCATCGTCATCGAGAACGTCGAGCGCACCATGGCGCACGACA
The DNA here is from genome assembly GCF_012933655.1 of Pyxidicoccus fallax. Classification (GTDB taxonomy): domain Bacteria; phylum Myxococcota; class Myxococcia; order Myxococcales; family Myxococcaceae; genus Myxococcus; species Myxococcus fallax. The sequence continues at coordinate 6,298 of NZ_JABBJJ010000198.1, forward strand.
ACGTGGACGCGCGCGAGGCCACGCACCGGGGCATGAAGCAGGTGGCCGGCGCGCTCGTCGCCATCGCCATCGTGCTGTCCGCGGTGTTCGTCCCGGTGTCCTTCTTCCCCGGCACCACCGGCATCATCTACCGGCAGTTCGCGCTCACCCTCGCCTTCTCCATCAGCCTCTCCGCGCTGGTGGCCCTCACGCTGTCGCCCGCCTTGTGCGCCATCCTCCTCAAGCCCCACGAGGGCGAGAAGTGGCGCGTGTTCCGGGCGTTCGACCGGATGCTGGAGCGGTTCCGCGACGCGTATGGGCGGCTGCTGGCCCGGCTCGTGGGCCCGCTGAAGTGGCCCGTCACCATCGCCTTCGTGGTGTGCCTGGCCGCCACGGCGCTCGCGTATCGGCTCACGCCCTCCGGCTTCATCCCCGGCGAGGACCAGGGCTACCTCATCGTCGCGGTGCAGGGGCCGGAGGGCACGTCGCTGGACTACACGCGGCAGGTGCTCCTCCAGGCGGAGGAGGTGCTGCGCAAGCAGCCGGAGGTGTCCGGCATCTTCACCGTGGGCGGCTTCTCGCTGCTGGGCACCGGCGCCAACTACGGCACCCTCTTCGTCAACCTGCGCCCGTGGGAGGAACGCGAGGAGCGGGAGCAGAGCGTGGCGGGGCTGGTGGAGCGGCTGCGCGGCCCGCTGCTCGCCATTGGCGGCGCGCGCGTGCTGCCCTTCGAGCCCCCGGCCATCCGCGGCGTGGGCAGCGTGGGCGGCTTCGAGTTCGTCCTGGAGGACCAGCAGGGCGGCCGCTCCCTGGCGGAACTGGCGCAGGCGACGGAAGGCCTGGTGGCCCGGGCCAACCAGGACCCGCGATTGACGGGCGTCTTCTCGTCCTACACCGCCAGCACGCCGCTCCTGGACATCCAGGTGGACCGCGAGAAGGCGCTCGCGCTGGGCGTGCCGCTGGACGCGGTCTTCTCCACCCTGCAGGTCTACCTGGGCAGCCAGTACGTCAATGACTTCACCTTCGCCAGCCGCGTGTACCGCGTCTACGTGCAGGCCGCCGTCCCCTTCCGCAACGAGCCCCAGGACATCAACGCGCTCTACGTGCGCGCGTCGTCCGGGCAGATGGTGCCGCTGGAGTCGCTGGTGAAGGTGCGGCCCATCACCAGCGCGCAGAACATCCAGCACTACAACCTCTTCCGCTCGGCGGGGTTGAACGGGCAGGGCAAGCCGGGCGTCAGCACCGGGCAGGCGCTGGAGGCCATGGAGGAGGTGGCGCGGCAGTCCCTGCCCGCCGGCTACACCTTCGAGTGGACGGGCCTGTCCCTGGAGCAGAAGCAGGCGGGCACCAGCGTGCTCATCATCTTCGGCCTGGGCATCCTCTTCGTGTTCCTGGTGCTGGCGGCGCAGTACGAGAGCTTCGCGCTGCCCGCCGTCATCCTCCTGGGCGTGCCGGTGGCCATGCTGGGCGCGCTCGCGCTGCAGAACCTGCGCGGCCTGCAGAACGACGTCTTCTGCCAGGTGGGGCTCGTCATGCTCGTGGGCCTCGCGAGCAAGAACGCCATCCTCATCGTCGAGTTCGCCGAGCAGCTGCGCGCCGAGGGACAGAGCGTGACCAACGCCGCCATCTACGCGGCGCAGACGCGCCTGCGCCCCATCCTCATGACGTCCTTCGCCTTCCTCATGGGCGTGGTGCCGCTGATGCTGGCCTCGGGCGCGGGTGCCTCCGCGCGCAAGTCATTGGGCACCACCGTCTTCGGCGGCATGCTGCTGTCCACCTTCGTCAACCTCATCTTCATCCCCGTGCTGTACGTCCTCGTGGAGTCCCTGCGCGCACGCATCCGCAAGACGCCCGGGCCCACCCACAAGCCGCCGGACGCGGAGCCGCCCGCGCCTCAACCGCTGTCCGCGTGAAACATGGATTCCACGTGAGCCCCGCATCATCAAGCACACGGGGCATTACAGACCCGTGTGCGGGGTTGTCCAGGCTTCGTTATTCTTTGAAGCCTCAATGCCAAACTCCACGCGCCTCGACATCCAGCGCCGGCGTCTGTACGCGCTCAAGCGAGCGCCGGCGCTGCGGCACACCAGCAACACCATCCTGTTGCAGTTGCTGGACAAGGGCGTGGAGGTGTCCTGGGAGAAGGACACGGTGCTGTGCGAGGAGGGCCAGGAGCCGGCGGGCTTCTTCCTCCTCCTGGACGGGGAGCTGGACGTCCGGCGAGGCGGCGAGCCGCTCTTGACGCTGAGGCCGGACACGCCGCTGGGCGTGGAGGCACTACTCGGTGGCAGGTGCACCGTCACCGCGCGGGCGGTGTCCGCCTCCACCGGCCTGTTCTTTCCATACGACAAGGTATGGGATTTGGTTCACGCGCACGCGGGCCTGCGGCAGGACCTGGGCCACGTGGAGCTCGGGGCACCCCGGCGGGAAGACCTGCTCGAATACGCGGAGGTCGTCGCCTTCGAGAGTGATTTACGCGACGCGCCACTGTCCACGCTCATCGAGCTGGCGGCCAAGAGCATCACCCACGACTTCGGGGACCGGGTGCTGCTCCTGCGCTCGGCGGCCGGGGGAGAGGGGACGGTGTCGCGCGGGGCGGACGGCGTGTTCCGCGCCACGATGCCGGAGCCCGCGCCGGGAGCGCCGGCCCGGGTGGAGGCGGAGCGGCTGCACCGGCTCGCGCGGGAGCATGGCGTCCACTACATCTTCCTGGACGGCTGCGCGGTGGACGCGGCGCTGTTGGGCAAGACGGTGCGGCTCGTTCCCGGCCCCGCCCACGCGCGGCCTCCGCTGACGCCCGGGTATCGCGTGCTGCCCACGGTGGTCATCGACCCCGGGCTCCCTCCGCGCGGCGCGGTGCTGAGCGGCCAGCCGCAGGAGGCCGGGACGGCGGTGGACACGCGGGTGCTGCCGGCCTGCTGGCTGCGGGTGGGCCTGAAGCGGCTGGCGCGGCTGACGGTGGATGACCGGCCACTGGACGCGGTGGAATTGACGGACGCGGAGCTGGACGCGCTGGCGCGCTGGGCGAGGGCCCTCACCCACCGGCGCGTGGGACTGGCGCTCAGCGGCGGCGGCGTGTGGGGCTTCTACCACGTGTACATCCTGCGCTGGCTGGTGGGCCGGGGCGTGCCCATCGACTTCGTCAGCGGCGCCAGCATGGGCTCGCTGGTGGGGGCGTACTTCTGCGGCAGCGCGCTGGACGGACGCAGCGGTCTGGAGGGGCTGTTGCGCCTGGAGGAGCGCGCGGTGAATCGCCAGCTCTCCCTGGCCGCCGCCGCCGCCATGGTGACGTCGTACTCCCTGGAGCGCTTCGTGGAGAAGGACCTGGGGGACACCTCGTTGGAGGAGCTGTCCATCCGCTTCCTGCCGGTGGCGACGGACCTGACGAGCGGGGACTGCGTGGCGCTGGAGCGCGGGCCGGTGGCACTGGGGGTGCGCGCGAGCGGCTCGGCGCCCGGCGTGTTCGCACCCACGGTGGTAGGGGCCGCGAGGTACGTGGACGGCGCGTTCACCAGCATGGTACCGGCCAACGTGCTGTTGAGCGCGGGCGCGGACATCATCTTCTCGAGCAACATCTTCCCCTTCGGCGTCCGTCCCACGGCGCACGCGCATCGCACGATGCTGGGCCGGTTCCTGTCCGGCCTCAACCCGATGGCGCGGGCACTGGACCTCGTGGCCAGCGGCGTGCTGCTGCTGCACCGCAGCGGCGACGCGGAGTCGCTGCTGGCGGACGTGGGCTATGACATCCAGTCCGCGGAGCTGCCACTGCGCACGGCCATGGACTTCACCCGGGCGCGGGACATCCTCGACCGGGCCGAGGCGGATGGCGCGCTGGCGGCGAAGCTGGAGGAGCTGCGGCAGCACTGGTGTCTGCTGAAGACCCGCGCGGGCTCCGGGAAGCCCCGCTCCGGAGGAAGGCAGGCGGCATGATTCCCGTTCGCATCCTGGGCACCGCGAGCGTCCTCCCCGGCCCCGCCGTGACGACCGCGGAGCTGTGCGCGCGCGTGGGGCGAGACGCCGCGGAGGTGGAGCGCAAGACGGGCATCCACACGCGCCACTTCGCGCCGCCGGGGACGCGGGCCGCGGACGTGGCGGCCACCGCGCTGCGCGGCGCGCTGGAGGCGGCGGGCGTGGAGGCGAAGGCGCTGCGCCGCATCCTCTGCGTCACCTCCATGGGCGGCGACGTCACCACGCCGGCCACCGCCAACCGCGTGGCGGCGGCGCTGGGGCTGGCGGGGAGCTGCGACGCCATGGACGTGAGCAACGCGTGCATGGGCTTTCTGAGCGCCTTCGACCTGGCCGCGCGCTCGGTGGCGACGGGGCTGGGGCCGGTGGGCATCGTCTCGGTGGAATTGCTGTCGCGCACCACCACGCCGGAGGACCCGCGCCCGTACCTCGTGCTGGGAGACGCGGCGGCGGCGGCGGTGCTCGGTACCGGGCGGCCCGGTGAAGGCGTGCTGGGCGTGGCCCTGGGCAACGACGGCAGCTTCCCCACCGACGTGGTGCTGGAGAACCCGCACGCCACGGGGAAGCCGGAGCGGATGCGCTTCCTCACGCCCAGCAAGGAGATGACGCGCGTGGCGCTGGAGGCGCTGCTGCGGGCGGCGCGCTCGGTGCTGGCCGAGGCCGGCGTGGCGCTGGGCGACGTGGAGTGGGTGCTCACGCACCAGCCCAACGGGAGCATGCTGGAGGCCATCCTCCGCGCGCTGGACGTGCCGCCGGAGCGGAGCGTGCGGGTGGTGGACACGGTGGGCAGCGTGGGCTCGGCGTCGCTGGGCACCGGGTTGGACCGGCTGCTGCGCACGCGGCCGGTGAAGCCGGGAGACCGCATCCTGATGGTGGGCGTGGGCGCGGGCGTGGCGTACGGCGCGGTGCTGTACCAGGTGGGTGGATGAAGGGCGCGGGCGGTCTGCCGCTGGCGGCGTGGCTGGCCACCTTCCGGCTGCTGCGGCGCTATCACCGCTACGAGGTGGTGAACCTGGAGCCGCTCTTGCGGCCCGGGGCGAAGCTCATCGTCGGCTACCACGGGCGGCCCCTGGCGCTGGACCTGTGCATGCTGACGGTGACGCTCTACGAGCACCTGGGCTACCTGCCGCACGGCGTGGCGCATGGCGCGTTCGACCGGATACCGGGCATGCGCGCGGTGGCGGACGGACTGGGCTTCGTCACCGGGGACGACCCGCGGCTCGCGGAGGCGGTGGCTCGTGGCGAGCACGTGCTCTTGCAGCCCGGGGGCACGCGCGAGGGCTGCCGGAGCTTCCGGCACCGCTACCGCGTGGACTGGGGCGAGCGCATGGGCTACCTGCGCCTCGCGGTGCGCTACCGGCTGCCGATTGTCCCCGTGGGCGGCAGCGGCATGGATGACGCGTACCTGGGCCTCAATGATGGGTATGCGCTGGGGCGGCGCGTGGGGATGCCGGCGCGTCTGCCTTTGTGGCTGGGCGTGGGCGCGACCGGGGTGTGGCCTGCTTCACTGCCCTTCCCCGTGAAGATGACACAGTGGGTGGGTGAGCCGCTGACGCGTCACCTGGAGCCGGGGTTCGACGCGGGAGATCGGAACGCGATGCTGGCGGTCCACCATGAAGTCGCGGGCGCGGTACAGGCCCTGCTGGACACGGCGCGCTTGGGTGGACCGGGCCCGGCGTGAGTCACGGAAGGTAGTGGTCATGGGCAGTACGAGTGATGGAGATGGCGCGAGCGGTTCTCAGTGGGCGCTCATCCTGGGAGCTTCGTCCGGAACAGGCGCGGCCATCGCGGAGGCGGTGGCGCGGCGGCCCGGGCTGGATGTGTTCGGCGTGCACCGCGGACGGTACGCGGAGAGCGCGGCGCGGATGAAAGAGACGGTGCGGGAAGCCGGTCGCCGCGCGGAATTGTGGCAGGCGGATGCGTCCACGCCGGAGTCCGCGGAGGCGGGCGTGGAGGCGCTACGGCGGGTGGCGGGCCCGCGCAGCGTGAAGCTGTTCGTGCACTCGATTGCCGGGGCCTCGGTGGGGCACTTCCTGTCGCAAGGGGAGGACCGGCTGCACTCGCGCCGCATCCGTCGCACCTTCGACACCATGGCGCACTCGTTCGTGTACTGGGCGCAGGCGCTGGTGGCGGCGGACCTGCTGGCGCCGGAGGCCCGGCTGCTCGGACTGCAGAACCCGCTGGACGAGACGCACCTGTCCAACACGGGGCTCATCAGCGCGTCCAAGGCGGCGCTGGAGATGTACGTGCGCTACCTGGCCATGGAGCTGGGCCCGCTGGGGCACCGGGTGAACCTGCTCAAGTTCGGCACGGTGATGACGCCCGCGCTGAGGCACGTGTACTCGCCGGAGGCGCTCGCGCGGCTGGAGACGATGCACTCGCGGATGAATCCCGCCGGGCGCATGTGCACCCTGGACGAGGTGGCGCGCTTCGTCACCGTGCTCGCGGGCGAGGACGCCGCGTGGTTCAACGGCGCCACCATCGACTTCACCGGCGGCATGACTCTGAAGCTGCTGGATTTGGTGCTGAACCCGTGAGCCCTTGACGTTCAGAACAGGGGCTCTCGCTCCTCCGGGGTGCGCCGGTCTTCGTTGTAGGCACCGATGGGCCTGCTCAGCATGGCCTTGCGTTGCGGCTTCGCCATCCGGGAAAGCCGCGCGCGAAGCGCGAAGACATCTGCCGAGCGCCAGCATCCTGTGCCTAGCACAGGGGAGCTTCGTCCCCGGTGTTGCTAAACCTCTTCAGGTAAGTCGATCAAGCAGGCTCGGAGGCAGGATGGACAACCTCTCCGAGGAGACCGTCTCAAAGGAATCTGCTGAAGCACGTGCGAGATGTCCTCCCTGCGCTACTTCTTGATGAAGACCGGCAACTTGAATCGCCACGCGGGATGTGGTCGCAGGATTGCCCCCGGCTTCGCAGCGTTGGCCCTTTCGCCGTTGAGCTTGAGCAAGTACGAGCGCGGCATGTTTAGCACGTACCCTCCTCCCGTCAGCGGCACTGCGCCATCCGGCGCGGTCCCAACTAGTCCCTGGTTCTGAATGTCCACAGACAACTCGTGAGCGCGCAAGAAATCGAATCCAATCAGCACCTCTCCTGCGCCCGGGATACAGAGCACTTCGTGGGTTGATGCGAACCCCTGTTCCTCGTACATCGTCCAGGCGACGAGGCACCGGTATATGAAGGCGAGCATCGGTTCGTGCCCTGGACTCGACACGTCTGCAGTGTCGTATGCGTCGAGTTCGAGCGCGTCGACAACCGCCTGCGTGATACATGTGTGATGCGCTCCGGTGTCGATGACTGCGTTGGCGGTGGTGAACGAGCGGGTTCCGTTGCGAAACGTAAACTCCTCAACGATCTCGTGGCGAATGGTCATCTCGTGGCCGCATTTCGTCCATGAACTGCTCGCTCCTACCGAAGTCCGCCAATCTAGTCTGAGGGGCCGGGCGGTGCCATCGGCTGTACTCATATGAGACTCGCTATGCGCTCAGGCACATCCCTAAGCGACAGGTATCTCTTAGCGGACGGCTGAAACCGCACCTCACAGATGCTCAGAGCTTTCGCCTTTGCCTATTCCGATCCCACTCGATGCCGAGCGCCAAGAGTTCCTGGTCGAATCGAGACTGCCAGTACTTCCCATGAATCAGACGACGCGTACTGAGCTGAACATCCTTGAGATTCTGGGCATGCTCCACCACCATGCCTCGCAGCATTCGATCGAAGTTCTCGTGTCGATAGACGAAGGTCGCATTTCCAGTCTCCGAGAACTCGACTACCACGAAGCGATCGAACGACAGGCAGAATGCGCTCACTTCCCCTTTGGGAAGCCGCCTTGCGCGCCTGAAGGCGGCCCGCTGTTCCGGGGGAAGTGCATCCCCCCTTCTGCGCAGGTCATCGTAGGTCGCCGAGTCAAGCCAACATGTCGTTGTCCTGATGGACCCGAGATAGCGCAGCCAGAAATCACGCCGGTCCTGCTCCCGCATGGCGCGCTCAAAGAAGAATTCGAGATCTTGCTGAATGAGCGCGGCGAGAAAGTCGTCGAACGCTCCTCGGGTGCGGCTCCGTACCTGAGCCCATGCCTCGGTCAATGTGGTGAGGCGGGGATCTCCGAAGACACTGTCCTTGGATACGAGCCGCTCTTCAAGACGGCCTTGTACTCCCGCGCCGACCTGCCGCTGCGCACGACATTCCAGCACCGCCGCCACGACCGCCACCCTCGCTTCTAACGGGGCTGGAGTAAGACTCGTTTCGGTCCCCACGAACGGGAGCCATGCTCGACCGCGTGCATCGTCCATCAAGAAGGCGAGGCTCTCAGTGACATCCCGACGCTGACGAAGTCTTTGAAGGAGGTACTCCGACACGACATGCCCCGTGTACGAGACACTCGATCTCGCGCCCGCGACCTTGAGCGCTTCGACTACGTGGGGCAAGGACTCGTCCTTCCATTGCTCAGCGAGCAGACCAGGACCCTTCCGACCAAGCACTGTACTCACTGGCAGCGGGAGGCCCCACCGAGGCAAGCGCTCTTCTTTCCAGAAGTGGCCTGCGAGGCGCGCCCATCCCTCCTGCACTTCAGGGGTTTCGGAGAGACTCCAATCGCGAAGCCGCTGCCGCACGAATCGAGGTAAACTCTCCGGACTTTCCGACAGGAACCAGCGCATGCGCTCCAGTCCCACCTCGCGCCAGAACGCGGGCACCGCGCGCTTCTCGCGGCGAGAGAGGCTCGATAGATCTCGTGCATCCAGCTTCGCGATCATGGCACCTACGTCGATCGCATTGCGCGCACGCTGCAGGCGCTCTGGCTCCCACGCATCAACCCGCTGCTGTGCGAGGTCCAGGCTTCGCGAAAGTTGCCGCATCCCGCTCTCGGACTGCTCACGGAATGTCTCAAGCCCGGCCACGAACAGCCGCTGTCGGTCAGAGATGCTCGCTAGCCATGAATCCAGTCCCATGCAACCTCCTACAAACGCAGGTCGCCGCGAACACGAATTACGAGGCGGCGATTGGACGGCTCACTGCCATCCGTTCCAGGGCGCGGGGCCGTCTGTCCTCTTCCCGATACGACGAAGTTCGAGTCCAGGCATTCCCGCTCGTAGCCCGCGTCCTCAAGCTGGCCGCGCACTGTGAAGAAGACCTCCTGCGCACGCGCAGCGCTGGCTCGGACGTTGTTCTCGAAGCTGACTTCCGCAACTCCATTGCGGACACCACACTCACTGCTGGTTCCGAGAAAGGGCCGGTCGTCTGTGTGACCTTCAAGGATGATGGTGGGTTCAGCGCCGGCATCCCTCATTGCGTCTACGGCCTCGCAGACCCGGTGGATGAGGGGAACGGCACCGCGCTTGAACTGCTCTACATATGCAGGAGGAGTTCGGCATTGCCCCAAACCGAACTGCAGGTTCTTGAACTCGATCTCCAGTGCATTCACGCCACCATCCAACCCACTCAACGAAATGAAGCCACCGTCGAGAGTGGCATCCAGCGAAATGAGGTCCTCCCTGAGTGCCAGCAAGGATGCCTGGACGCCTTCCTTCTGAGAATCCACTTTGCCGATGGCCACCTCCTTCTCCCGAATCGCGGCTTCCCGCTGCTTCCGGGCCTCCAGGATGAAGATGACCGCTAGTAAGAGAAACACCACAGCGACACCGGCCATGAGGTCCGCAAGGGACCTCTCGCTGCCCTCTCCTGGCGAGCTCACGTGCGCTTCACCTGGGGCCGCAAGGCCTCCTTGAGTTCCTTCACAGTGTCGTTGAGGTCCTCGACGCCCTGAACGAGCTCACCGGAGGTCCTGTCCACCACGGACTCCATTTGCTGCATGACCTTCGCCCACTGACTGCTCAATGCCTGTGACTGGCGGCTAACTGCCTCTTCGTACGTGCGGACCAATCCAGTAAGAACAGGAGTGACCTGATCGAGGGCTTGGCGCTGGGCATTCAGCAGGTTCTCCTCCTGCTTGGTCACGGCCGCACGCTCCTTCGAAAGCAACTGGTACGTGTTGGCCGTTTCGCTCAGGCGGCGAGCCACCTCCTCCATCTGGTTCGACGTGTTCTTCGCCTTATCGTGGGTGTCACTCGCTCCGCGCGTCGCCGCGACAAGTTGGGCCGCCGTATTACGCAGTTGCTCCGTCAATTCGCGCAATCCGTCCTGGGTTTTCCCCATGAGCTTTGAGAACTCTTCCGACTGGGCCTGGACGTTGTGCATATTCGAATTCGCAGCGGCACGCAGAGCATCCACCTGCCCCTGCAGCGCCCCGGTCTGCCGCACCGTATGAGCCTGGAGGTTCTGCGCCGACACAGATGCGGCATCGACGAGCCGCTGGGTGCTATCGTTCATTCCGGCCAGGACGTCCTTGAAGCCGCTCATGACGGATGAAACGGTGCTTCCCAATTGACCAAGCACCTGCTGGTTCTCCTCGTTCAGCCGGTGGGAGGACTCGGTCGAAGCCCTGAGCACCCGTGCCGTTGCCGTCTCCAGGTCCTTCCGAACCGTGTCGAAGCTCCCCAACAACACGCTGACCTTCTCTGTCAGCATGTCAATGGCCCGCTGGTTCTCACTCCCCCACTGGCGCGCATTTTCCCCTAGCGCCTTCGACATGAGGTCGAACTGATTTTCGAGCCTTGGCAGCACGCCCACCAGTTCCGCCATCTGCCGCGCCATGTCTTGGGATTGGGAGTGGAACCCTCCAGAGACTGTGTCCCTCAGCTGCTCGAGGATGCGCCCCAGATCATGCTCCTGCTTTTCGGAGAGCGCCTTGTAAATAGCGTCGAGGTGCTCACGAACCGTGGACATCTCTCGTTGAAGTGTCGTGGCGAAGCCGGTTGCGATGGTGCGCTGCAAGTCGCTGGCGATGACGCGCACGGCTTGCTCGACGGCAGTGAGCTGCCGCGTAATCACGTCGCCGACCTGCTCCTTCATCATCGTGCCAAAGTGGGTCTGCACTTCGGAGCCGATGTGCTGCAGGGACACTTCCACACTCTCTAGGTGCTGGAGCCGCTCAGCCAGTTCCTTGCGCGTTTGCGCAAGCTCTGTCCTCAATACCCCCAGGGCGTCTTTGCGCGCTGAAGCCAGCGTGATTTCCTGAGCGTCCAGCGTCTGGGTCTCGACTTCGAAGCGGGCTCGCATGGCATCGAGTCGAGCCAGAAGCTGTCGCTCAAGCCATGAGGCAACGCCCTGAAAGAAGAAGGAGCCTACAAGTCCCATCGCCGAAACGAAGAACTTGGCGCCCATCTGACCGATGGCTTGCGAAAGCAGATCCGACTGAGAGTTCGCGCCGGATGTCTGGGAGACACGCAGCGCGTCCTGGACCGGACCGACGAGCACGACGCCCAAGAGTACGAAGGTGATAACCAGAGCGATGCCAGTCAGGTTCCTGCCAATTCCATGACCTGCGGAATGCCGAAACAGAGCACGGCACGTCTCCCTCAATTCTTGAGAGGGAGATGTGCGCATGAGAACGGGGCCACCAATCTCCTGGCGTCCGGGAGGGAACACGAGTTGCTCGCGGACAGCCCGCCACAAGGCTCGTCCCTCCTGGCCGGATTCAGGGTCCTGCTGGTGACCAGCGAGGAGTGCCGGGAGTCCCACATCCAGGGCCTGGACTGCTCGGACCAGCTTCCCGTAGCGCCACCAGGCGAGACTTAGAGCAATCAGCGTGAGCACCACAATGCAGCCGATTGCCTGGGAGAGAGTAACTCCCTGCAGGATTGATACAATATACATTTTCAAACCTCTCCCGAGGAATCAGAGGTCTGGAATACGCCCGCGTATTGATTTGCGTCGTCCGGCTGGGGCGACAAGAAGTCGCGCGCCACGGCGCGCTTGCGCTCCACCAATTCATGCAGCCGCATGTCGAAACCGGCGTCCTTTCGCCCCTGACGGTGGAGCAAGGGGTAGTACACGTGGACCGAACGGGTCTGACCGATGCGATGGGCGCGATCCGTAGCCTGATCCTCCTTCGCCGGGTTCCACCACCGCCCATAGTGGATGACGTGGTTGGCAGCCACGATATTGAGCCCAGCGCCTGCGGCCAACGGACTCAACAGGAGAACCTGAAACCCCGGTGCACGGGAGAACGCATCGATATGGTCCAGGGCCAGCCGACGATTCTCCGGCTCCCCATTGAGGATGGGTACACGTCCGAGCTTGAAACGCTCGCCAATGAGCTGAGCCAGCAGGTCCTGCATCGCCCGGGAGAGGACGAAAACCAGGGCTTTCTCCGCGTTGGTACCTCGTCCCTGACTCTCCACTTGCTCCAATAGTTCCAGGCACAACCGCGTCTTCGGACTCTCGCGAAGGGCCGCCGTGGTAGACATCCCCCGGGAATCCACTAGTAGTGCAGGATGCTGGTAAAGCTTCTGAAGCTCCCCAAGCGCCCAGAGAGAACCACGCTTGGGTGCGTGCGCGGCAATGAGACGTTCTTGCTCTTCTTGAAGCGCAGTCATCTCGACAGCCACTTTCTGGGGACACTTCGGGGGGAGATCCTTGAGTGCCTCCGATTTCTCCCGACGGAGGAGCGTGCATTGGTCCGAGGGATAGCCAAGCCGTTGCCGCAAAGTCACCACGGCTCGCTCGCCTTGGTGCTCCTCTCGGAAGGTGGTACGTGGCCCGAAGACTCGTGGTTCACGGCTCTGGATGGCGTCGTAAACGGCCCAGACGTCGAGCAACTCATTCTCGACTGGGGTTCCCGTCAGTGCGACTGCGAAGGAGCGTTTGAGAGCGCGCGCAGCCCGCGAGCGCAGTGTGTCCGGGTTCTTGAGGTTGTGCGCCTCATCGAACACGACGACATCGAAGTCCACCTTCAACAGGGACCGCTGGTGAGCCCCGAGCGTCTCATAGTTCGTAAGGATCAGTTCCTGGCGCTCAAGGAAGGCCGTGTTGAGTCCCTCCACACGCATTACCCTCCGCAGTCCCGGTCCGTGCAAGATGAACGGTTCGGGCCAGACCCGGTCCTCAAAGAAGCGCTTGAGTTCCTGCCGCCAGTTCTCAATCAAGATTGTAGGACAGACCACCAACTGAGGCCGTGAAGTCCGCTGCGATCCCTCCAACCGTCTCAACGTCAGAAAGCAAGCGACCTGCAATGTCTTGCCAAGCCCCATGTCGTCCGCGAGCAGCACTCCAGGAACCTGGGAGCTGGCGTGGCGCCATAGCCACGCAAGTCCTTGACGTTGATGGGGCTTTAGTTCCACGCCGGGGCGCAGCGCTGTTGCTAGCAGGTTCCACGGAACAGGGAACTCCTCCACGGACACGCGAGTATCACTGGAAGGCGTTGCACTCAGCTCGCGTACGATGGCGGCCTCACGTCCCCTGGCGCCCTCGCCAGTTCCCTCCGCCGCGCTTCCGGCTTCATCCGTTGGAGCAACCTCTGACAGATGGAGTGCGGTTCGGAGCTGACGCCCTACTGATTCGCTTGGAAGAAACCGGGTCTCTCCCACGGTCAACGGAGCCGCGCGTCCGTGCTTCAACGCGGCGTCGTTGCGCCCCAGAAGCTCCAGGGCTTCCTCCCGCGAACGGAGCTGGAGCACCGTGGACGCCCCGTCCTCACCACGCTCCACATGAAGCGCGAGGGAGAACGCCCCAGCCTCATCCACAGGGTCGAACCATTCGAGGCCCGAGCCCTCCAGCCGCTCAGCAGGTTGCCGGCCACTCAGAACCTCGAATCCCGCGACTCGTTGTGAATACTGGGAGAGGTCCAGGAACCGGTCTGCATCCTGGCCCTCTGGAACGACGCATGACGGGTCGCGGAGTTCCTGTTGGACGTCTTGCACAAGGCGCCGTTGGAGCGGGCGGAGATTATCGAGCACTGCGGCGGCCCCTTCGGGGAGCAGCAGAGGTCGGAGAGCGTCATTCCCGGCCACTCCGCCAGGCCGCACGCTAGAGAGCGGCAAAGGAGCGTGAGTGCCGTCCGAACGAACGACGTACGGTCGGAGGGAGACGACATCCGAAGCATCTGGTTCCTGTTCCCAGCGAAGCCCCATCCGAGCTACGGGCTGTGGCTCGAACTTCCCGAGGAATCCCGCGGGGGTGAACTGGACCCTCCCAACGAGCAACCGCACAGCTTCATCCAGCACACTTCGAATGCGCGCGACACGAGCAAGCTGATCGTGTGTAGCGGCATGAGTCGCAAGGCGGGCCTCGGCGCACGCCCAAGCCGCAACCGGCATCAAGGGGCGAGGCCCAAGGCCATCAACCGCAATGGACCAAGGCAAAGCAGCGGGCGCATCAGGAATCACCTCTCCATCGACACGGATTCGGTACTTCGCGCCAGCGCTGCCTGGAACGCCCACCACGTCGCACCGGATGGATTGCTGATCCACGCTGAGAAGGTCCATGAGCAGGTGCTGTAGAGCGACCCACTCCTCCAGACGATATGCGTGTTCCTCCTCGTCGGCTCCGCTTTCGACAGGGCGTCCAAGCGCAGCCCACTGACTTGAGGAGAAGCGCGCATGACGTTCATCGCGCCACCCTTTCGCCGTCCATTCGTCTTCACGAAGGGCCACGCGAGAGCCGAGCTCCCCTGGGAGCTCGACCAAGGAAATGAACAGCTGGTCCGCTTCAATGAACCAGCGAGAGGCGGGGGAGCGAGGGTTTCGAGTCACTGGATGGGCCGAAGCTTTGGTTCGGACCACACCATCATTTCAGATTACGCCTGGAGTTGTGAATCGGGGGAGGTAGGCCTTTGGAAAGGTCATCGACCACGACCATCCTCCGCTTGAGGTGCAGTAGACGCAAAGAGCGCCTTCGCCGCACTCATAACGACGTAGCCCATTGCGGCTTACGCTGGGTAGACGGCTTTAGCCAATCGCCGACAAGCCGGGGCAATGTGGACCCACCAAATTCCAGCAGCCTCAGGAGCGCGCCACCTTTCCTCCCTCAGGTGCCACATGAACGCCTCCAAGTGAAATGGCAGCTCGAACCCTGTAAAGTCATCGCTCATCGGGCGTCGTGGAAGATGATGCCCAGCGTGTGCCGCTGACCGGAGCGCAGCCGGCTCACGCCATGTCTCATGTTGACGCGGTAGTGGCCGCGCGTGCCCTTCACCGGCCGGTGATGCACGGGAAAGACGACGCCGTCACCCTGCCCCAACGGCACCACCTCCGCGCGGGACTGCATGCGGGGCCGCTGCTCGGTGAGCACGAACTCGCCGCCAGTGAAGTCGTCTCCCGGCGCGGACAGGAGGAAGGCCACCTGCAGCGGGAAGACGTGCTCGCCGTAGAGGTCCTGGTGCAGGCAGTTGTAGTCCCCCTCGACGTAGCGCAGGAGCAGCGGCGTCGGTCGCGTCTGCCCGGCCTCGTGGCAGCGCTCGACGAACGCGGCATGTGCCTCCGGGAAGCGCACGTCGATGCCCAGCGTCTCGTTCCACCGGTTCGCGATGGGCGCGAGCCGCGGGTACAGCGCCGTCCTCAAGACAGACACGGAGTCAGGAAGCGGGTAGGCGAAGTACTTGTACTCCCCCTTCCCGAAGCCGTGCCGCGCCATGACGACGCGGCTGCGGAACACGGTGTCGTCGCCGCCATACAGCTCCGCCAGCCCGGCGCACTCCGCCGGAGTGAGCATTCCGCGCACGGTGGCGCAGCCCTGGGTGTCCAGCTCCGCCGCGATGTGCTCCCAGTCGAGCGCCTCCACGCGCTCCGGGATGGGCGTCTTCAGACGACGAGCCGTGGATGTCCGTGTCTTGGAATGCAAGGTGTCGCGCCTCCTCCGTTTCAACGAATGCCGCCTCCGCGCCGCCTGGGCGACCCGGAAGTTGCGATGAAACGCCTGGAAGCCCGGACGCTCCCGCGCCACTCAGGCGCCGCGCGGCTCCGGCATCCGGAATGACAAACAGTAATAGAAGGGCGCCACCTGCTCCTCCGTCACCGACTCGGCGCCAATGGGCAGCAGCTCGCGGGGACAGTGCGGGTCGCTCGAGTAGAAGGTAATCGCCCGGAACGCCGCGCGCTGGAGCAGCGAGGGACGGAAGGCCGGGTCCAGCTGCTCGTCCACCACCACCAGCGGCGTGCCCGGCCGCGCCACGCGCGCCATCTCTCCCAGCGCCGTCGCCGGGTCCCGGTACCCGCCAATCCCTCCCACGTGCAGCACCCGGTCGAATGTCCCGTCCGCGAAGGGCAGCGCGTGGGCGTCCGCCATCAGCAGCCGCACGGACTCGTACCCGCCCCGCCGCACCCGCTTCCGGCAGTGCCCGAGCATCCCCTCGCTCAGGTCCACGCCCCACACCTCCACGTCCAGCCCGTGGGGCACATCCCTCCGGATGAGCGGCAGGTTCGCCCCGGAGCCCACGCCCACCTCCAGCACCCGCACCGGCTGCCCGTCCTCGCGAGGCCTCAGCGCCCCCAATTCCAGACGTCGCATGTACCGGTCGCGCATCCGCGACTCCGTCACCGACTGGAGCACCGGCGTCAGCACCGCCGTCAGCGGGTCATGCAGCGCCGGCAGCCCGTCGTAGATGACGCGCATCAGCCGGTCCGTGCCGCGCACCGCGTCCTCGCGGTACAGCCGCACGAGGCCCCGCTTCACCTCCCACGCCTCGCCACAGCCGCCACAGCGCAGCCGCCCGTCCAGCAGGCGACCACCGTCCTCCTGCCCGTGGAACACCAGCGTCCCGCGACAGGCCGGGCAGGCCAGCAGCGCCACGTCCCGAACTCCCACGCCACTCGAGCTCAACGTCGCGCCTCCGCTCGTGCCCGGGCCAGCACGCCCCGAGTCCGCACACCGCTCGCGCTCAACGTCGTGCCTCCGCCCGTACCCGGGCCAGCCCGCCCCGAGTCTCCACACCACCCGCGCTCAACGTGCCGCCTCCGCTCGTGCCAGGGCCAGCTCGCCCCGAGTCCTCACCTCACTCGAGCGCAACGTGCCACCTCCGCCCGCGCCCAGGCCAGCTCATCCCGCGTGCCGAGCCGCTCGAACAACGCCACCGCGCGCTCCGCGTGCTCGCTCCGCGCCGGGTCCTCCGGCGGCAGGTGCCGCGCCAGCTCCAACCGGGCCCGGGCCTCCTCGTACGTCGTGCCCTTGCGCGCCGCCAGGGCGATGCACCGGCGCCACAGCTCCCACGCGCGCGTCCGGTGGCCCGCCACCCACGCCTCGCACCCACGCCACAGCAGCGCCGCCGGCTTGCCGAAGGGGAACGCCTTGGCGAACGCGTCCACCTCCTTGCGTGCCGCCCTCGCGCTGTCCGCCAGCGTCGCGTCCACCCCGCCGTCGCGCTCCCACAGCGCCAGCAGCACCTCCGCCACCGACATGACGCCGAAGTAGACGAAGTGCGCCACCGGCTTGCCGGCCGACAGCTTCACCAGCGCCTTCTCCGCCGCCTCGCGCGCCCCGCCGGGGTTGCCCTCGCGCAGTCGCAGGAGCGCCAGCGTGCCGTCCACGATGATGCGGTCCGTGAGGCTTCCCTGTGCCTCCGTCCAGGCCAGCGTCTGCTCCAGCGCGGCGCGCGCCTTCAGGTGGTTGCCCAGCCGCAGGTGGATGTGGGCCTGGTAGTGCAGCGCCCAGTGCTGCGTCTGGTGCGCCCCGCGCCGCCGAGCCGAGGTCTCCAGCCAGTCCATCAGCGGCAGCCCCCGGGAGAACTTCCCCTGGTAGCAGGACACCACCGTCAGGAGCGTCCGGCACTCCTCCGCCAGCCGCAGGTCTCCCACCGAGTCGACGATGCCAATCGCCCGCTCCAGCGCCACCTCCACCTCGGACCACCGCGCCACGTAGGTGCCGTACACGGCGTTGCGGCACAGCACGTAGGCCAGGTCCGCGGGGCTGCCCACGCGCTCGGCCACCGCCCGCGCGCGCCCCACCCACGCC
>NZ_JABBJJ010000199.1 GCF_012933655.1 Pyxidicoccus fallax
GCGGGGCACCACCGGCGTGGGGGGCAGGGGCACCTCGGTGAGGCGGAAGAGCTGCGCGGCCAGCTTCACCACCAGCTCCGCGTCCACCGCGTCGTCGTCGCTGGTGAGGGTGACGGAGCGCAGCGCCTCGGTGCGGAAGGCGCGCAGGCCGGTGAGCGGATCCGTCAGCGCCACGTCGGTGACGAAGCGGGTGAAGTGCCCCAGGGCGCGGTCCGCCAGCAGCTCCGGCGCCAGGCCCCGCGTCAGGCCCGGGAAGCTGCGGCGGCCGAACACCGCGTCCGCCGTGTCCGCCTGGATGGGCTTCACCAGCGCGTCGTACACGTCCGGGGACCAGGCCGTGTCCGGGTCCTGCAGCACCGTCACCGCGCCCGTCACCCGGCCCAGCGCGGCCCGGATGGCCGCTCCCTTTCCTCCCGGCGCGGCGACCACATGCAGGCCGGGCCCGGGGGTGAGCTCCAGCGGGCCCTCGCCGGCGAGCACCACCTCGGCGCTCCGGGACAGCTCCCGGGCGAAGCGTGCGGCGGCGGCGGCGTTGGTGGCGTCGTAGGGCAGGACGAAGGAGAGCGCGCGAGTCACGCGGCGCTGACTAGCACAGCCCGCCGGGCCGCGCGCGTCCGTGGACTCCCGGGGCCCTCAAGATGAATGGATGGGGGGCATCCAGGCGACGGCGGAACGATGGACAACCCCGCGTGGACACGGCACGCTCGACCGCGATTTTTCGGTGTGGGTGAAGGTCGGGGCGAAATGCCTTCGGGCCAGGGCCGCGCCAGGGGAAACCCAGGAGAGACGAGACGTGGAAGGAACCGTGTTCGACCCGGCCGGCGGTGCCGGCGGCCTGACTCCGGCGGGCCTGATGCAGCACGTGCGCGCCATGTGGCGGCGCAAATGGGTCGTGCTCGGCGTGGCGGTGGTGGTGGCGGCGCTGTCGGCCGTCCACACGCTGCGCCAGCCCAAGGTCTACTCCGCCAGCACCTCGCTCATCATCGACGTGATGGCGCCTCGCTTCCTCGACAGCGAGGTGAAGGAGGTCATGGGCGAGGAGCGCAGCAACTACTGGTTCAACAAGGAGTACTACGCCACCCAGAGCGAAATCATCACCTCGCGCGCGGTGGCCAGCCGGGTGGTGGACAAGCTGGGCCTGGCGACGGACGCGGACTTCCTGGGGCTGGCGCACGTGCAGGACGAGAAGGTGCGCGTGCAGGCCATGCAGGGCGCGGACGCGATAGGGCTGCTCCAGTCGCGCATCCGCGTCGTCCCCGCGAAGGACTCGCGGGTGATGGACATCGCGGTGGACGACCTGGACCCCAAGCGCGCGGCGCTCCTGGCCAACGAGGTGGCCGCCGCGTACATGGCGGAGAACCTGGCCCTCAAGCTGCGGATGACGGAGGACGCGCGCGCGTGGCTGGAGGGCCGCCTGGCGGACCTGGAGTCCACGTCCAAGTCCAGCGAGCTGGCCGTCTATGACTTCAAGAAGGACGCGGACCTGCTGTCCACGTCGCTGGAGTCGCGGATGAGCATGGTCAGCGAGCGCATCGCCACGTACAACCTCAAGCTGACCGAGGTGCGCATCCAGATTGCCGCCCAGCAGGCGCGCGTGGAGGCCATCAACAAGCTGCGCAAGGCGTCGCCCGAGGACGAGACGTGGGCGGAGGCGCTCACCGACATGAACGAGGGCCCCATCCAGGACCTGCGGCGCAACTACACGGAGCTGCGCGTGGCGTGCGCGGAGCTGGGGGAGCGCTACCTGGCCGAGCACCCGAAGCTCCTGGAGTGCAACCGCAAGCTGTCCGTGGTGCGCGAGGACTTCCTCAAGAGCCTGAGCAACATCGTGCGCGCGGCGGAGACGGGGCTGGCCGAGTCGGTGGCGCAGGAGAAGAACCTGGTGCGCCTCTTGGACGCGGCGAAGCAGGAAGCCTTCGCGGTGAACAAGAAGTCCATCGAGTTCGACCGGCTCAAGCGCGAGTCGGACAACAACCAGCGCCTCTATGAGCTCGTCGCCAAGCGCCTCAAGGACATCGAGCTGTCGGGCCTCTTGCGCACCAGCAACGTGCGCGTGCTGGACGCGGCGCGGCCCATCATGGCGCCGGTGAAGCCGAACGTGCGCCGCAACCTCGCGCTGGGCCTGGTGATGGGGCTGCTGGCGGGCGTGGGCATCGCGTTCCTGCTGGAGCTCTTGGAGAACAGCGTGGCCACGCAGGCGGACGTGGAGGAGCGGCTGGGCCTGGCCTTCCTGGGCGTGCTGCCGCGCATCGAGGGCACCAAGGCGCCGCGCGAGCGCGATTTGCACGTGCACCGCGAGCCCAAGTCGACGGTGGCGGAGTGCACGCGCGCCATCCGGACGAACCTCCTGTTCATGTCGCCGGACAAGCCCTTCAAGACGCTGGTGGTGACGTCCAGCGGCCCGCAGGAGGGCAAGTCCACCACGTGCATCAACCTGGCCGTGGCCATGGCGCAGAGTGGCAACCGGGTGCTGCTCTTGGACACGGACATGCGCCGGCCGCGGCTGCACCGCGCCTTCGGCGTGCCGAACGAGCTGGGCATCTCCTCGCTGGTGGTGGGCGAGGGCACGCTGGAGCAGGCGGTGAAGAGCACCGAGGTGCCCGGCCTGTTCGTGCTGCCGTGCGGCCCGGTTCCGCCCAACCCGGCGGAGCTGCTGCACACCCAGGCCTTCGCGGACCTGCTCAAGAGCGCGGCCGGGAAGTTCGACCGCGTCATCCTGGACAGCCCGCCCATCAACGCGGTGGCGGACTCGGCGGTGCTGGCCACGCAGTGTGACGGCGTGGTGCTGGTGCTGAAGGCGGGGAAGACCAACCGCGAGTCGGCGAAGCGCGCGCTGCGGCAGCTGGCGGACGTGCAGGCGCGCATGTACGGCGCCGTCCTCAACGACGTGGACCTGAAGGCGCCGCGCTACGGCGACTCGTACCTGGCCTACCAGGGCTACGGCCAGTACGCCGAGGACTCCAAGGACGGGGTGGCGCAGTCGTGAGCATGCCGACAGCAGGGGCGGGTCTTCGGGTGTTGCACCTGGGCAAGTTCTATCCGCCGGCCTCCGGCGGCATGGAGGCCCACGTCCAGACGCTCGCGCGGGCGCAGGCGTCGCTGGGCGCGCAGGTGGAGGTGCTGTGCGCCAACCACTCGGCGGACGGCGCGGGCACCAGCCACGAGTTCCACGGCCGGAGCCCCACGCGCGAGGACTGGGACGGCCCGGTGCGCGTGGTGCGCCTGGGGCGCGCGGCCTCGGTGGCGCGCATGGACGTGATGCCGGAGCTGCCGCGCGTGCTCATGCGCGCGCTCGGCCAGGGGGTGGACGTGCTGCACCTGCACACGCCCAACCCCTCCATGCTGCTGGCCCTGGACGTGGCGCCGAAGCTGCCGCCCGTCTTCGTCACCCACCACAGCGACGTCATCCGCCAGAAGGTGGCGGGCGCGCTCTTCCGCCCCTTCGAGGCGCTGCTGTACGCGCGCGCCCGGCGGGTGCTGGCCACCAGCGAGGCCTATGTGCCGGGCTCGCCGCTGCTGCGTGCATTCCGGAGCAAGGTGCGCCCGCTGCCCCTGGGCATCGACCTGTCGCCGTACCTCCAGCCCTCGGCCGAGGCCCTGCGGGCCGAGGCGCGCTGGCGCGAGGAGGCCGCGGGCGGGCCGCTGTGGCTGATGGTGGGGCGGCTCGTCTACTACAAGGGCCTGTTCACCGCGCTGGAGGCGCTGGCGAAGGTGCCGGGCCGGCTGGTGGTGGTGGGCCTGGGGCCGCTGGAGAAGGAGGCCCGGGAGCGCGCGCGGACGCTGGGCGTGGAGAGCCGGGTGACGTGGGCGGGCTACCTGCCGCCGGATGAACTCGCGGGGGCGTACCGCGCGGCCACCGCGCTGTGGTTCCCCAGCAACGCGCGCAGCGAGGCGTACGGCCTGTCGCAGGTGGAGGCCATGGCCAGCGCGCTGCCCATCCTCAACACCGCCATTCCCCACTCGGGCGTGCCGTGGGTGAGCCGCCACGAGGAGACGGGGCTGACGGTGCCGGTGGGTGACGCGACGGCGCTCGCCCTGGCCGCGCGGCGGCTGGTGGACGACCCGGCGCTGGCGAAGAAGCTGGGGCAGGCGGCGCGGCGTCGCGCGGTGGCCGAGTTCGGCCATGAGGTCATGGCCGCGCGCAGCCTCACGCTGTACGCCGAGGCGCTGGGCCGGCCCGCGCCCGCCTTCGACGCCGAGCCCCGTGTCGCGGCGCGCGCCGCGGCGGGAGGGGTGTGAGCCATGCGCGTGCTGCATGTCTACAGCGGCAACCTCTACGGCGGCATCGAGACCTTCCTGCGCACGCTGGCGCGCGAGCGGGCGCGCGAGCCCGGGTTGACGCACGCCTTCGCCCTGTGCTTCGAGGGCCGGCTGGCCCGCGAGCTGCGCGAGGCCGGGGCGGAGCCGCACCTCCTGGGCGAGGCGAAGGTGGGCCGCCCGTGGACGGTGTGGCGGGCGCGGCAGGCGCTGCGCGAGTTGCTGCGCCGCGAGCGCTTCGACGCCGTCATCTGCCACGCCATGTGGCCGCAGGCGCTCTTCGGTCCGGTGGTGCGCGCGGCCGGCGTGCCGCTCGTCTTCTACCAGCACGACGCGCTCAACGGCCGGCACTGGCTGGAGCGCTGGGGCCGCGTCACCGAGCCGGACCTCGTCATCACCAACAGCCGCTACTCGGCCGGGACGCTGGGCACCGTCTACCCGCGCGCGCCCTGGAAGCTGGTGTACTACCCGGTGCTCGCGCCGGCGCGCGAGGGCTCGCGGGATGAGTCCCGTGCCCGCCTGCGCGCGGAGCTGGGCGCGGGCGAGGGCGACGTCGTCATCGTCCAGACGAGCCGCATGGAGGAGTGGAAGGGCCAGCGGCTCCACCTGGAGGCGCTCGGGCGGCTGCGGCAGGTGCCGGGCTGGAAGGCCTGGTTCGCCGGCGGCGCGCAGCGGCCCGAGGAGATGGCCTACCTCGAGGGCCTGAAGGCCCAGGCCGCGGGGCTGGGGCTGACGGAGCGGGTGCGCTTCCTCGGGCAGCGCTCGGACGTGCCGCGCCTGCTGGAGGCCGCGGACATCCACTGTCAGCCCAACATGGGGGCGGAGCCGTTCGGCATCGCCTTCGTGGAGGCGCTGCAGGCCGGGCTGCCGGTGGTGACGACGGCCATGGGCGGGCCGCTGGAAATCGTGGACGCGACGTGCGGCGTGCTCGTGCCGCCCCAGCCGGCGCCCCTGGCCGAGGCGCTGCGCCAGCTCATCGAGGACCCCGCCGTGCGTGAGCGGCTGGGCGCGGGCGGGCCCGCGCGCGCGGCGAAGCTCTGCGAGCCGTCCGTGTACCTGCGCGCGCTGGACGAGGCCCTGCGCGGCCTGGCCCCCGGGGAGCTTCGCGCGTCATGAGGGGCCCGCGTCCCGCGAGCATGCCCGGCGTGCCGAGGCCCCAGCTCCAGGGCCCGGGGGTGCTGCGCCGCCGCTACGTGCGCAGCGCGCCGGGCGCTCCGCTGGAGGCCGTGGCGCTCGACGCGCCGAGGCCCGCTGCGGGAGCCTCCGGCGCGGTCGCCGCTCCGGTGGGTGCTCCTCCCCAGCGGGTGGGCACGCTGGGCCGGCTGCTCGCGTCGGGGCGGGTGGTGCCGCTGTTCATCCTGATGCTCATCTGCTGCCAGCTCGCGCTGCTGGTGCCGGCCATGGCGCCGCTGCGCGTGGTGGTACGCATCCTGGCATTCGGCCTCAGCCTGCTGTTGCTGGTGGCGGTGCGCGGGCGCGCCCTGAAGCACCCGGCGCTGCCCTTCGTCATGGGCGCCATCGGCGTCACCGCGCTCAACTTCTTCAACCCCGGCACGTCCGGCGTGCTGGCGTCGCTGGTGCAATTGGGCATCCAGTTGTCCATCGCCGCGCCGCTCCTGTGGGTGACGCGGCTGCCCATCGACGCGAAGACGTTCCGCCTCACGCTGGCGCTGCTCTTCCTCTTCAACGTGGCGAGCGCGGGCGTGGGCGTGCTCCAGGTCTACTTTCCCGGCCGCTTCCAGCCGGCGGTGTCGTCCATGGTGCAGGGCCTCGGCGAGGGCTACCTGCGCAGCCTCGAGTTCGAGACGACCAGCGGCGAGCGCGTGTTCCGCCCCATGGGCCTGACGGACACTCCGGGTGGCGCGGCCACGGGCGGCTTCTACGCCGTGCTGCTGGGCGGCGGCTTCCTGCTGTCGTCGCGGCGCGGACTCATTCGCGTGCTGAGCGTGGGTGGCATCCTCCTGGGCCTGTTGTGCCTCTACCTGTGCCAGGTGCGCGCCACCTTCGTCACGCTGGGCGTGTGCCTGCTGGCCATGGCGGGCGTGCTCGCGCTCAGCGGCCGGCTGGCGCGGCTGTTGACGCTGCTGGCCGTGGTGGGCATCGGCGCGGTGTCCGCCTTCGGCTGGGCGGTGGCGGTGGGCGGGGACACGGTGCTGGCGCGCTGGACGAGCCTCCTGGACGGCCGGCCCGAGGAAGTCTACCGCCGGCACCGGGGTGGCTTCGTGCTGCGCTCCTTCGAGGAGCACCTCCCGGAGTACCCGCTCGGCGCGGGGCTGGGCCGCTACGGCATGGCCTACGCCTACTTCGGTGACCCCACCGACCTGGAGCGCCCGCCGCTGTGGGTCGAGGTGCAGTGGTCGGCGTGGATTTTCGACGGTGGCATCCTCACCGTGGTGCTCTACCCGCTGGGCCTGCTGGCCACGCTGTGGTGGGTCTTCCGCATCGCCCGGCGGAAGGAGGACTCGGAAGGCGAGTTCTGGCTGTGGGGCAGCGTCGTCTTCGCGTACAACCTGGGCGCGCTGGCGCTGACCTTCAGTTATCCATTCTTCATGAGCCAGATGGGCATGGAGTTCTGGCTGCTCAACGCGGCGCTCTTCGGCGCCATGGCACATGCGAAGACCGTACACGCTCATCGCGGGTGATTTCGTCGCCACCGGCGGCATGGACCGGGCCAACCTGGCGCTGGCGCTCTGGCTGGCGAAGCAGGGCGGCCCCGTGCGCCTCGTGGCGCACCGGGTGGCGGACGAGCTGCTCGGCTACTCCAACGTGCGCTTCGTGCGCGTGCCCAAGCCGGGCAACGCGTACATGCTGGGCGAGCCGCTGCTGGACGCGGTGGGCCGCGCGTGGGCGCTGCGCACGCGCGCGGAAGGCGGCCGCGTGCTGGCCAACGGCGGCAACTGCCCGGTGCCCGCGGGCAACTGGGTGCACTACGTCCATGGCGCCTACGTCTCCGAGCCGGTGGGCGGCGCGCTGCGCCAGCTCAAGGGCCGGATGAGCCACCGGCTCTACCTGCGCGGCGAGCGCGAGGCGCTGCGGCGCGCGCGCGTCATCATCGCCAACTCGGAGCGCACGCGGGCCGACCTGGTGGCGGCCACGGGCGTGCCCGAGTCGCGGGTGCGCGTCGTCTACTACGGCGCCGATCCGGAGCGCTTCAAGCCGGCCTCGCCCGAGGAGCGGCGCGCGGCGCGGGCGGCGCTGGGCTGGCCGGAGTCGCGGCGCGTGGCGCTCTTCGTGGGCGCGCTGGGTGACAGGCGCAAGGGCTTCGACACGCTCTTCCACGCGTGGGCGCGGCTGTGCGCGCGTGGCGACTGGGGCGTGGACCTCAAGGTCGTGGGCGTGGGCGCGCAGCGCGAGGCGTGGGAGCGCGAGGCGGCGGCGAAGGGGCTCGGGGAGCGCATCCAGTTCCTCGGCTTCCGCAAGGACGTGCCGGCGCTCCTGTCCGCGGCGGATCTGCTGGTGGCGCCCACGCGCTACGAGGCCTACGGCCTGGGCGTGCACGAGGCGCTGTGCGCGGGGCTGCCCGCGCTGGTGAGCCGCACGGCGGGCGTGGCGGAGCGCTACCCGGCCTCGCTGCGCGGGCTCCTGCTGGACGACCCGGACGACGTGGACGGGTTGGTGCGGCGGCTGGAGGCGTGGCGGGACAACGAGGCCGCGTGGGCTCCGCACGTGGCCGCGCTGTCCGAGTCCCTGCGCGCGCAGACGTGGGACGGCATGTCCGCCGCCATCGTGGACGTGCTGGAGCGCGAGGGCTGAAGGGCGCCTTCGCGGCTACCGGCGCTCCATCACTTCCGAGAAGAAGTCCAGGTGCGCCCGTGCCACCACGGGCCACGCGAAGCGGGTGACGGCGCGCTCGCGCCCGCGCGTGGCCAGCTCGCGGCGGCGCTCGGGGCTCTCCAGCAGCCCGGCGAGCGCGTCCGTCCACGCAGCGGGGCGGGCTTCCGGAAGGACGAGGCCCGCGTCGCCCACGGTGTGGGGTACCTCGCCGGAGTCGCTGCCGAGCACGGGCAGGCCACAGGCGAAGCCCTCCGCGAGCATGCGGCCGAACTGCTCCTTCCACTTCGGCGTCGTCTGGCTGGGCGCGCACAGCACGTCCATGGCGTTGAGCACGCGCGGCACGCCGGTGTGGGGCACGCCGGTGACGACGCGCACCTTGTCTCCGTGGCGCGCGCCCCACTCGCGCAGCGCGCCTTCCATGGGGCCGCCGCCAGCGAAGAGGGCGCGCCAGGGCGTGGTGAGCCGCTCCAGTGCCTCCATCAGGAGGGGCACGCCCTTCTCCGGGACGAAGCGCCCCAGGTAGCCGACCACGGGCGGGCCCGAGGGCTCCCAGCCGAGCTCACGCAGGAGGGACTCACCCGCGGCGCGGTCCGGGCGGAACAGCTCCACGTCCACGCCCATGGGCATGTAGCGCGCGGGGCGCTGGGCGTAGCCGGGGCGGGCGAGGAGGTTCTCCTTCACCGTCTCGCCCCAGGCCACCCAGCCGGCGGAGCGCTGGACGACGAAGCGCTCCACCTGGGCGAAGGGCGGCGGGTAGCGCTTGGAGAGGTTCTGCGCGGTGCAGAAGACGAGCGGCACGCGGCGCGGGGTGAGCAGCGCCACCTCCAGGCCCGCGAGGACGTAGGGCTCCTCCCAGGAGTGCACGAGGTCCACGCCACCGGACAGGCGCGCGCGCAGCTCCGGCCCGTACACGAAGGTGTGCAGCGAGCGGCTGAAGAGGGCTCGCACGTCCTCGACGCGCGCGGGCTCGCCGGGCTCGCGCTGGAGGGTGAGGGGGCTCAGGTCGCCGTGGAAGAAGCGGGGTGCCACGGCGGTGATGTCCCAGTCGCCTCCGCCCACGCGCGCCATCTCGTTGGCGAGGCGCCGGTTGAGGGTGACGACATAGGAATGCGAGACGGTGACGAGCCTGCGTGGCCGCTTCACGTGGGAGCCCTCGGGGTGCGCGCGCGACCGAACCAGAGCCGCGCGGGACGGTCAAGGCGTCACCTCGGGGAGTCTCCAGCGCAGGACTTCAATGACGGTGCGAGAGTTCACCTGGTCCGGACCGGGGTGACCCGGAGCGGGCAAGGAAACGTTGGGATGCGGCTCGGGTTGGGGTTTCCTGGGTGGCGAAGAAGGAGACCGCTCCCCGCGACGAGGACCCGTCCATGCACATGCCACGCATCGCTTCGTTCGGACTGCTGGCCATCCTGGCGGGCTGCTCCACCGCGCCTCGCTCTCAGCCACCGTCGGCCATGAGCGCCACCGGGGCAGGGGGGCTCGGACCCGGGACGGAGGCAGGAGAGACGAAGTCCTCGCGGACGGCCGCCGTGACATCCGGTTCCGAGCAGGGGCTCCTCTCCGGGACGGTGCTGGGGCGGGACGGCGCGCCCGTGGTGGGCGCGACGGTCGGCGTGGCGCCACGCATCGGAGCGTGGGACGTGCGCCGGGATGCGCTCGCGGCCACCGTCCGGACGGGGCCCGACGGCCGCTTCCAGACAGGGCCGCTGACGCCGGGGCAGTACGGTGTCGCCGTGGCGCTGGCGGACGGCACCCTCTCCTTCGGTGAGTCCGTGCAGGTGCGGGCCGGCGAGCCCGTGCTGGCGGTGGAGCTTCGCGTGGGCGAGACGCCCGTGACAGTGAGGGGGACGGTGGTGGACGAGGCGGGGCAGCCCCTGAAGGGCGCGGCGCTGCGTGTCGTCCGGCCCATCGTCCCCTTCGACGACGTGGCCGACCTTCCTCCCCTGCCGGACGGACGCTTCCAGGTCTCCGTCCCGGAGGGCGAGTACAACGTCGTGGCCTCCGCGCCGGGCTTCACGCCGAGGATGATGCGGACGTCGCCGCCCGAGCCCACCGAGGTGCGCCTGGAGCGGACCCCCACCGAGGACGAGCGGCGCGCGGCGGTGGCGTGGGCGCGGGAGGCCGCGATACCGCTCCAGACGGTGGAGGCGGGCCACGGCTTCGAGGACCTCCGGAGGTTGACGCCCGTGCTGAAGGATGCCCGCGTGGTGGCGCTGGGCGAGGCCACGCACGGCACGCGCGAGTTCTTCCAGCTCAAGCACCGCATGTTCGAGTTCCTCGTGTCGGAGCTGGGCTTCACCGTGTTCGCCATCGAGGCGAACTTCTCCGAGTCCCGTGCCCTCAACGACTTCGTGCTCACGGGGAAGGGCGACCCGAGCGAGGGGCTGAAGGGCCTGAATGTCTTCCCATGGCAGACCGAGGAGGTGCTGGAGCTCGTCCGGTGGATGCGCCGCTACAACGAGGACCCCGCGCACCGGAGGAAGCTGAAGTTCTACGGCGTGGACATGCAGAGCCCCATTCAGGCCGCGGCGAACGTGGACGCGTACCTGCGCCAGGTGGATGCCACGTATGCGAAGCAGGTGGGGGAGCCGCTGACCCTCATGACGGGCAAGGACGTCTGGCGCCTGGAGAAGGAGCGCCTGGCGGCGGTGGGCGAGACGCTGAAGGAGGTGGCCCGCCGCTTCGACTCCCGTCGCGGTGAGTACACCCGTCGCTCCAGCAGGGAGGCCTGGGCGCTGGCGCGTCAGGACCTCACCGTGCTGAGCCAGTGCGTCGCGAAGATGCTGGACCTCCACGACTACGACTTCCGCGACCGCTCCATGGCGGAGAACCTGCGCTGGGTGTTGGAGTTCGAGGGCCCCGGCGCGAAGGCCGTGTTCTGGGCGCACAACGGACACGTGGCGCGCGGCCCCGGTGAGTGGACGGCCAACCCGGCGGGCCGGTGGCTCGCCAGGAGCTTCGGCAAGGGCCTCTATGTCTTCGGCTTCGCCTTCAACCAGGGCTCATTCCAGGCCATGCGCATGCCCACCGCGGACGCGCCCGCGCCCCGGGGCGTGGATGAGTTCACCGTGCCGCCCGCGCCGGAGGACAGCCTGGATGCGGCGCTCGCGAGCACCGGACTCCCGCTGCTCGCGCTGGACCTGCGCGCGGTGCCGGCCTCCGGGCCCGTGAGGGAGTGGTGGCGGCGCGCCCTCCGCACGAGGGACCCTGGCGCCCTCTACTCGCACGAGGGCTACCCGTTGAGCACCAGCCGCAACCTGGAGCTGTACGACGGGCTGCTGTTCGTGGAGCGAACCACCCGCGCGCGGCCCCTGCCGTGGATCATCCAGGTGCCGAAGAGGGAGCAGACCGCCGCGCCAGCGCAGTAGCCCCTCAGCGCCCGGGATGGTCAAGCCAGGGCTTTCATCCGCGCGAGGCGTCAATGCGCCCGCGGTCGGGTCAGCGGAACAACACCGGATGAAGGTGGATGGTTGCAGGGAGAGGGAGCATCCTGGAGTGTTGGATGCCCTCAAGCTCGCCATCGTCCTGCAAGGAGCCAAACCGTGGACTCATCGGACTGGCTGCCTCGGCTCTGTCTGCCTGTGCTCTTGCTGGAACTCCTGACGGGTTGTGCATCGGGAGGGGCGATGACCATCGTCCAGGGAAGCCTTCATCCCGAACACTTTCAGTTCGTTACGGTCATCAAACAGCGAGGCAAGGGCCCCGGAGGCTGGCGCGCAGCCTGCGTCCATGTCGCGCTTCGCAGAGCAGCAGGCGAGTCACACCTGTGTAGATTGGGAGTCGAAATGCCTCTGGAAAACGAAAGAGGTCCCATCTCCACGGAGTGGGCCCAGAGCCGCTCCGCGAGGTGCGCGAACCTCGCCGCGCAGTTCGCTTTCGAGGCCATCACGCCCGCGACTCCACTCGTCCTCGCCTGTCAGAGCTTCAGGACCACCTACGACACCACGTTACGTGAGGTCATTGCCGGTGCGATGGTCACGACGCAGTGTGACCGGAGGACCACCCCCACCCAGGTCGGTCCCTGACGCCATGGATCTCTCTCCCGGCAGATTGCTCTCCATC
Source organism: Pyxidicoccus fallax (assembly GCF_012933655.1). GTDB lineage: Bacteria > Myxococcota > Myxococcia > Myxococcales > Myxococcaceae > Myxococcus > Myxococcus fallax. The sequence goes on from NZ_JABBJJ010000199.1 coordinate 12,094, forward strand.
GCGAGGGATTACTGGCGCGCTGACAGGACGTACGACGATAGGTTGGTGAACTCGCCCGAGTACGACAGACTCGGCGACCTCTGGGAGCAAAGGCGTCGCGACGACCTCGACCGTTGGTTTGCGTTCCTGGATGACCTCGAACGAGTTCTTCCCGACTTCACCATTGGCGACGCCACGCCTGGCTCCACCTCGGGCGCCTTCCGCTGCGTGGCCTATGCGAATAGTGCGCGGAAGCCTCCGCCATTTCGCTTCGTCCTCGTTGGATGTGTCAGCATCCTGGCGCCCATCTACGCCATCTACGCAGTGCAGTACGACTTCGTCGGAACCGAGCGACACAACCCGAAGCTGAGCTTCGAGCCGCTCCCGCCTGAGATGCGCGCTTCCGCCGACCTCATCGCCCGGAAGCTCGAAGCCACCTTCGACGTACGCCGGCTTCCTCGTGAGGTGGCGGATACCCCCGTTCCTCTCATCGTGCAGAACAAAGAACCGCCGGAGACGACCCTCTTTCATGCGTTCTTTGGGAGTCAGCCGGAGAACATCCCCTGACCCTTCGACGTGGGAGCACGACCGGGGAGCAACTCAGCGCCCGGGCACCAGCGAGCGGTACACCGCGAGCACCTCGCGCGCGTAGCGCTCGCGGGAGAACCGCTCCACCGCCGTGCGCCGCGCCGCCTCGCCCAGCCGCGCCCTCAGCGCGCCGTCCTCCAGCAACGTGCGCAGCGCCGCCACCAGCGCGTCCCTGTCACCCGGGGGCACCGTCAGCGCGTCCACGCCATCGGTGAGCCCCTCCGCCGCGCCGCTCGCGCGCGAGACGATGGCCGGCCGCCCGCACGCCAGCGCCTCCGCGATGGTGAGGCCGAAGGGCTCGCGCCGGGTGCTGGCGTGCACGAACACGTCCAGGGCCCGGTACACCGCGGCCGGCTCGGCCTGGAAGGGCACCAGCCCCGCGCGGCCGGACAGGCCCCGTGACTCGATGAGCCCGCGCAATTCCTCCGCGGAGAACTGCGAGCCGGGCGTCCGGTACAGCGGCGCGCCCACGAGGTAGAAGCGCACGGGCAGGGCAGGGTGCCGCCGCGTCAGCTCCGCCGCTGCCTCCAGGAAGACGTCGTGTCCCTTCCAGCGCGCGTACGTGGCCACCAGCCCCACGCGCGGCGTGCCCTCGGGCGCCGGAGGCAGTCCGGCCAGCGCGTCCAGTCGCGCGCCGTCCCCGGGCCCCGGGGAGAAGCGCTCCACGTCCACACCGTTGTGCACGACGTGCACCGGCACCCGGCCCAGTACCTCGCGCGTGTCCTCGCCCACTGCCCCCGAGTTGGCGATGGCCGCGGACGCCAGCGGCGCCAGCGTCCCCAGCGCGCGGCGCACCAGCGGGCGCTCGCCCAGGAAGTCGTGGATGTGCCACACCCGCTTCAGCGACAGGCCGGCGGTGACGGGGCTGAGCAGGTGCGTCTTGATGCCGTTGGAGTGCAGCAGGTCCGGCCGCACCGCCGCCACCTCGCGCCGCAGCGCCCGGCCATAGTCGGCGAGCAGCAGGGGCGTCGGCGCCAGGCTCCGGGCGAAGCGCCACGCCTCGCGCGGCCCTCGTCCCCGCAGCGCGCTGTCTCCCAGCGCGGACAGCCGCTCCGGCAGGGGCAGCAGCCGGGCTTCCACCCCCAGCGCACGTGCCTCGTCCAGCAGCGGCCCGGCGGTGGCCGCCAGCAGGTGGAGCGACAGCCCCGGTTCCAGCCGCTTCAGGCACGCCATCAGGTCCAGCAGCGCCCGCTCGGCCCCGCCAAGGATGCCCACAGGATTGAGGAAGAGGATGCGCACGGCGGCGCCGACCGAAGCAGAGCCCTCCGGGACGGTCAAGGCGGAGCGTCGGGCCGCCGCGGCACCACGCCTGCCTGGCCGCTCGGCGGCACCCACCCTGATGAATCGCGCGACACATGTGAAACACGGAAACCGTGCGACTTTTTTCGAGGGTTCCGTGCGACTTTTCGCGCGCGACTTCGTTGGCCACACAAGGCGTGTGCCCTGCCGAGAGGGGGAAACGGGGTCGGATACGACCCTTCAAGCTGGGATGGTCACCACGCATGGGGACGGGTGATGATGCGCGAAGCAATGAGCAACCTTCGTAAGTGTCCCCGTTGTGGGATGGCTCACGCCACGGGTCTGAGCGTGTGCCCGCCGGAGGCGGCGCGCTCGGTGGTGGCCCCGAGCCCGTACGGCGACGACGACGAGGACGCCACCTTCAAGAGCAAGCCCAAGAAGGAACCCCGGCAGGTGGCGAGGCCGCTGGTGCCGAGCGCTCCCGAGGTCTCCGAGGACGACGGCGGGAACGAGTGGGAGAAGTCCGTCGCGCGCGACGTGCTGGTGGGCAAGCAGCTCGGTGACTACGTCGTGAAGCGCCGCATCGGCGCGGGCGGCATGGGCATCGTCTACGAGGGCGAGCACCCCGTCATCGGCCGCAAGGTGGCCATCAAGATCCTCCGCCCGGACTTCGCCGAGGGCTCGCGCGCGCGGGACCTGGTCGCGGAGGCCCGCGCGGCGGCGGCCATCCGCCACCGGGGCATCATCGACATCTTCGGCTTCGGAACCATCCCCCACCTGGGCCAGTACCTGGTGATGGAGTACCTGGACGGCGCCCCGCTGGACGAAGTCATCAGCCAGCGCGCGCCCATGCTGGAGGTCGAGGTCGTCACCATTCTCGACGAGCTGCTGGGCGCGCTGGCCGCGGCCCACGCGGCGGGCGTCATCCACCGCGACCTCAAGCCGGGCAACGTCTTCGTCGTGCGCGACGGCGCCGGCAACGAGTACGTGAAGGTGCTGGACTTCGGCCTGGCCAAGCGCAGCGAGGCGCCCAACGGCACCACGCCGCAGACGCGCGCCAGCATGATGGTGGGCACCCCCGAGTACATGGCGCCCGAGCAGGCCTGTGGCCAGCAGGTGGGGCCACACACGGACCTGTACGCGGTGGGCGTCATCGCCTTCGAGATGCTGACGCGGCGGCTGCCCTTCGAGGGCGCCACGCCCATGGCCATCGCCGTGCACCACGTGCACACGCCGCCCCCCGCGCCCTCCGAGTTCGTGGAGCTGCACCCGGACTTGGAGACGCTGGTGATGCAGTTGCTGGCGAAGGCCCCCGAGGACCGTCCGGAGTCCGCGGAGGCCGTGCGCCGCGAGCTGAAGCTCATCGCGAAGCAGCTCTCCAGCGACGCCACGCAGGTGTCGGCGCCGCCCAGGGTGAGCGCACCGTCCACCATCTCGCAGGAGGCCGTGGCCGTCCCCGCGCCGGCTCCGCGCCAACGCACCGAGCGCTATGGCCAGCCGGGCCGCCGCCCCGCGCAGCCCCGTCGCGCCACGCCCCTTCCGCTGGAGTCTTCGCCGTCGGCCGCGCTGCGGGCGGACCCCACGGCGCCGGATTTGTCGGCCCTCCCGTCGACCCGCTCACGCTCGGCGGTGACGGTGGCCGTGGGCGCCGTCGTCGGCCTGGCCCTGGTGGCGGCGGGCGGTGTGCTGATGTCGAAGGGCTCGGAGGACTCCGTGCCCCAGACGCCCCGGCCGCTCACCGCGGGCGCCGTGGCTTCGTCGACGCGGCTCCCGCTCCCCGCGACGCCGGTGGAGTCCGGCGTGAAGCTCGGAGAGTCCAACCTGGAGGGCCCGGGGGCCACGGCGCCAACCGTCATCGCGTCCCCGCCCCTGGACGCCCGGACTGTCGAGAGCCCTTCCGTGAACGGCGGGACGCCCGTGCTGGCCGCCACCGTCCTGGCGAAGGACACGCAGGCCGCGGACCCGCGGGAGACGGGGGACAGGCGCATCACGCGCAGGCCCGCGCGCCCCACGTCCGGCACGCGCGAGGGCCGCGGCACCACCGCGCGCACGGAGGAGTCCGCGCCCGAGGTCCGCACGGGGACGCTGCGGCTCAAGGTGAAGGGCTACTTCACGGACGTCCTCGTGGACGGCGTCAGCCACGGGAAGAAGTTCCAGCTCGAGCTGCCGGCGGGGCTCCACAAGATTGAGGTGCGCGGCAACGCCGCCTTCACGCGGCCCTACAGCGGGCCTGTCACCATCCTGGCTGGAGAGCTGACCGAGCACCACGTGGAGCTCGAGCCCCTCCAGTGAATCGCATATCGAGAACCTGATGAGGCCCAGTGTCCTGCTGTGCGTCGTGTGGCTGCTGCCAATGGCGGCCCTGGCGCAGTCCCGAGGTGTCGCGCTGTACGAGCGCGGCGAATATGCCAAGGCCCGCCGTGCGCTGGAGTTGGACGTGCGCACCAAGGGCCTGAGCCACCGAGAGCTGGGTATCGCGCGGCTGTACCTCGCGGCGTCCCTGCACGAGCTGGGCGAGCTGGCGGAGACGCGCGCGCACCTGGAGGATCTGGCGCGCAACCACCCGGACCAGCCCGTGGAGCCGGCCCTCTTCCCGCCGGAGTTCGTGCTGCTGGCCAGCGAGGCTCGCAGGCGCGTGGACGCGGAGCGCCAGCCGCCTCCGCCCGAGCCGAAGGTGCCGGAGGTGAAGCAGGCGCCCGCGGAGTCTCCCTGGGAGGAGCCCACGCAGGAGCCGGCGGAGGGGCCGGAGCCCATGTCGGCGGGCCGCGCGCGGCTCTTGCCGGAGGTGTTCGGCTTCGTGGATCCGGTGGGCAAGTCCGTGGGCGCGGGCGGCGGGCTGACGTACGGCAGCGGCTCGTTCGAGGTGGGCGCGCGCGTGCTGCTGGGCAGCGACGTGGGCGCGGGGCTCCAGGCGGGCTACGTGCTGGGTGACGGCGCGTTCCGGCCGCACGTGGCGCTTCGGGCCACGGCCGTCCCGGGCCTGTCCGCGTACGGCGCGGGGCCGGTGGTGGGGGCGCGCTTCGCGCTCGGCAGGAGCCTGACGGCGCTGGTGGACGTGGGCGGCGAGTTCTTCTTCAAGGTGCCCGAGACGGGCTACCGCTCGTTCGCGCTGACCGCGTCCGCGGGCTTTGGCTTCGACCTGTTGTCTCCGTGATGGAAGGGATGTCCGTGCACCAGCGCTTCCTTCGTGGCGCCCTCGTGGCCGCCTTGCTCACCCCGCTCGCGCTCGTCCTGTCGCCGGCTCCCGCCGCCGCGCAGCCGTGGCGGCCCACCCCCACCCTCTCCTGGAACACGCACCTGGGCGGCGGCACGCTGCCGGATGGCGGCGTCGAGGCGAACAACGCCGACCGCATCGAGGACGTGGTGGTCGCCCCGGATGGCGATGTCATCGTGACGGGCTGGACGAACTCGAGCTCCTTCCCCGCGAACGCGGGCCTGCCCCTGGCGTCCGGCAGCAATCGGGATGTCTTCGTCGCCCGCTTCTCCCTGGATGGGCGGACGCTGGAGTGGGCCCGCGTGTTCGGTGGCAGCGCGGATGACATGGGCACGGCGCTGGCGGTGACGGCGACCGGCGAGGTGTTCGTCGTGGGTTCGACCCAGTCGACGTCCATCAACATCGCCCCGGACGCCGCGGCTCCGCTCGCGACGCGCTACGACAACCATGTGGGCCGCACGGATGCATTCGTCGCGCGCCTGCAGGCGGACGGCGAGCTGGACTACTTCATGTACCTGGGGAGCGCGCTGGACGACGAGGCCCGGGACATCGTCCTGTCGCGGGACGGCCGGCTGGCGTACGTCGTGGGAAAGACGGGCCGGGATGACTCTGTCATCTCCGGGAGCGCGGACGTGCCCTTTCCTCCGAACAACGAGCTGAGCAATGACCGGCTCCGCGCCTTCGAGGCGTTCGTCTCCCAGGTGGACGTCTCCGTGGAGGGGGACCCGGTGGTCCTGTGGACCCGCATCCTCAAGAGCAGCGAGAACGACATCGCGTACTCGGTGGACGTGCAGGGAGACGCCATCTACGTGGGCGGCGTCGTGGGCGACGCCTTCGTCCGGGACTCCACCACCACCATCGTCCGCGCCGACTTCGCCAGGGGAGAGGATGACGGCTTCGTCGCCCGTCTTGAGAGCGACGCGGGCATCACCTGGTTCCGGCACGTGGGCGGCAGCGGTGATGACGAGGTGCGGTCCGTGCTGGCGCGGCCAGGGCCGGACGGTGGGGTGACGGTCGTGGGCAACACCGACTCGGAGAGCAGCCCCGTGCCGGGTTCCGGCACGGACGTCTTCGCGCTCCGGCTGTCCCAGGATGGCTTCCCCGTGGGCGGAGGGCTGCGCGTGAGCACCACGGGCACGGGCAGCGAGCAGACCCAGGGCCACGCCGTGCTCGACCCGTCCGGCAATGTCTACATCGGTGGCAGGACGAGCTCGCTGTCGGGCTTCGCGTTCAATGCCTTCGATACCACCCTGGCCTCCGGCTCCGGCAATGTCCGGGACGCGTTCATCGCCATGGTGGACTCGGAGGTGCAGGAGGTCGTCTTCGCCTCCTACGTGGGTGGGGCCGCCACGGAAGATGAGTGGGTGCAGGGCATCGGCATCGGACCGGAAGGCCAGCTCGTCTTCGGTGGCTTCTCCAATGCGGCCAACTGGTTCACCACGGTCAGCGGGTATGACCTGACGGCGAATGGCGGCACGGATGGCTTCCTGCTCAGCGCGGTGGTGGACAGCTCGGCGCCCACCGCGGGCACGGTGAGCGCGCGGCTCTCGAATGGGACGCTCACCGCGTCGTGGACGGAGTTCAGCGACGCCGAAAGCCCCGTCACCTACGAGTGGGGCATTGGCGTGGTCCCGACGGAGACCAGCGAGCGGGCGTTCGAGTTCGTGGGCCGGAGCCGGAGCATCACACTCAATGACTTCTGGCCGACGCACGAGGGGCCGTTCTTCGTCATCGTGCGTGGCACCAACGCGTCGGGCCGGAGCATCACCGCGGCGTCGAGCCCCTTCGTGGCGCCTCCGCCTCCGCCGGACGCGGGCACGGACGGTGGCACCGGGGATGGTGGCACGGGCGACGGCGGCACCCAGGATGGCGGGACGTCGGATGGGGGCGTGGACGCGGGGACGGGAGACGGTGGGAGCGGGGATGAGGACGACCGCTCTCCGCTGGGCTGGTCCTGTGCGTCCAGCGGTGGCTCCGGCTCGCTGGCCCTCACCGGGCTGCTGGTGATGCTCGCGCTGCTGGCGATGCGGCGGCAGCGCTCGTCCGAGCCGCGCGAGTAGCAGCCGCGGCCACTCCACCGGAGCCCGCCAGTGGGCCCGGTGGTCTGTCCCGGAGCTTCCGGCGGGGACAGCGAAGCGTTCTCGCCACGTGAGCGGGAGTGGCGCGCTACAGACGCGGGTCACTCTCTCGGAGCTTCCGGCGGGCACCAGCGGAGCGTTACCGCCGCGTGAGCGGGAAGCTCCCTACGGGCGAGAAGCGCCGCCCAGCAGTCGCACGTACGCGTCCAGCACGGTGCGCGCGTGCGCGGCCCACGTGAAGCGCGCGGCACGGGCCAGCCGGGTATCGCGCGGCGGTGGCGGCTGCCGTCCGGTGAGCAGGGCGTCCACGGTCTCCACCCACGCGGGGACCTCGCCCACGGGGCAGTAGGCGCACGTATCGGCGCCCACCTCGCGCAGCACGGGCAGGTCGCTGGCCACCACGGGCGCGCCGCAGGCCAGCGCCTCGATGACGGGAAGTCCGAAGCCCTCCGCCTCGCTGGTGACGAGCACGGCGCGGGCGCCCCGGTACAGGCCCGCCAGCGTGGCCCGCTCCTGCCGGGGCGGCTGGAGCAGCGCGTCCGCGATGCCGAGCGCCTCCACCTGCGCGCGCTGCGCTGCACTCAGCGCGCCGCCCTGCTGCACCAGCCGCAAGTCCGGGTGACGGGCACGCAGCGCCGCGAAGACGGCGAAGAGCACGTCCAGCCGCTTGCGCGGAATCGCGCTGCCCACGTGCAGCAGGTAGGGCCGGCCACCCAGGGGCGCGAGCAGCTCCTCGCTCCGGTCGCCGGGCACCGGCTCGGGGCGGTACTCCGGGGACACGCCATAGGGCGCCCAGACGAGCCGGGCCTCGTCCACCACGCCCCGCGCGAGCAACTCCGAGCGCACCGCCTGCGTGCTGTGGAAGACGAGCGCGGCCCGCTCCAGCCCCGCGAGCTGGGTGCTCGCCATGAGGCGGAACCACGCGGGGCGCGGCTCGCGGTGGGGCTCCAGCACGGAGCGGAAGGCGTCCAGGTCATGGCAGAAGACGCCAGTGCGCCCGGCCGGCAGCGCGTGCACGAGCTGCGCGTAGGTGTGGTCCACCACGTGGAAGGCATCGTACCGGCCCCGCGCGAGCAGCGCGCGGCCCGGGTACAGGCCGAAGCGGGTGAGAATGCGGTCCGCGTTGAAGGCCGCGTTGCGGGTGCCCAGTCGAGGCACCCGGCGCGCCACGGCGGGCAGGGACGGGCGCACGGCCTCGGCGGACACCTCGGAGGGCAGCGAGGACAGGCCCTCCAGGAGCGCCTCGCCCACGAGATCCATGCTGGGCCAGCCCTCCTCGCGAGGGTCCATCAGCAGCGCCAGACGGGGCACGGACTGTCGGGAAGCGCTCGGGCTCATGTCGGTGACGGACGCAGGAGCGCTTCCAGCGTGCGCTCCAGCGCGAAGTGTTCGCGGTAGACGCGTGTGGCCCGCTCTCGCAGCGCCGCGCGCTCCTCGGGTCGGGTGAGCAGTCGATCCACCGCCTCCGTCCACGGCCCTGGCTCGGCACCGTCCACCAGCGCCACCGGGCGCAGCTCGCGCCACAGGGGCTCGGTCAGGTGCCCCGAGTTGGTGACGATGGGCATGCCCAGCCCCAGCCCCGCCATGACGCTGCCCCGCCGCGCGCTGACGCCGTCCGGGAAGGGCTGCAGCAGCACGTCGCACGCGCGCAGGTGCGCCGCCGCGTCCTCGGGTGCCAGCCCACCCGGGGCGTGCAGCCGGGAGGCGAGCTCCGGGTGACGGCCCGTCAGCGAGTCCCGGAAGGCCTCGCCGCCACGGCCGAGCAGCAGCGCTCGACGCCCGGAGTCCGCGCGCAGGAGCGGCACGAGCACCCGCTCCAGCGGCTCGGCGATGAGGCTGCTGTACGTCCCGAAGTGCCCCACGACACGCTCGCCGCCCAGCTTCGCGCGCACCGCCTGGACGGCGGCCTCCGGCGCGTCGGTGGGGATGTTGCTGGGCACGGGGCGAAGCTCCGCGTGGCGGCGCGCGCGGGAGGGCAGGTGCTCCGCCCAGGCGGGAATGGAGACGAAGACGCGGTCCGCGGCGCTGGCCACCATCCGCACCATCACCCGCGTGGCGCCCGCGAGCACCTGATGCTTCAGCGGCGCCCGCGCGCTCCACGGGTACACCACCTCGTGGAAGAACACCCAGCGCTCTTCCTGGCGGCGCGCCGCGAACCACGCGCAGAACGGCACGTTCATCGCCTTCAGCCCGAAGGAGTGCGGCACGTACTGGAGCAGCAGCCGCCGGGGGCCAGGGCACCCGTCGAGCCCGCGCGCCAGCCGCCGCAGGCCCACGGGCGTGAAGAGCGCCGGGACACGGTGCACGGTGACGCCGTCCTCCAGACGCGTGCCCGCCTCACCCGGCGCCCAGACGTGCACCTCCTGTCCCGCGCGCACGAGCCCGAGGGCCACCAGCCGCGAGTAGTCGCCGACGCCACCGGGCTGCGGCGGGTACTCGCCGGTCAGCAGATGCCAGGAGGGAGCAGGGGACATGAGGCCATGGCGCCAGCCCGAGGGCCGGAACTCAGGACGCCTCCATGTCGCGGATGGCGAGCAGCTGGTAGGCGTGGCGCGGGAAGCGCGTGGCGAAGGGCTCGGTGAGGACGGACAGACGGCTGCCAATCCGGAACGGGCGGATGCGCGGATGCGCGTAGTCACCCCGCAGCGGCTTCCACCCGCTCATGCCGATGACGCGGTAGCCCCGCAGCTCGAAGTCGTAGACCTCCCAGCCGGAGCGGTGCACCTGGTGCACGTTGCTGTCCCACTCGTCCTGCGGCAGGAAGCCGTTGGGCGTGAAGATGATGACGCGCTTGCGCGCCATGGACTCCATCATCTCCAGGAAGCGGAAGCCGTCCTGCTTCTCGAAGTGCTCGATGACGTCCAGCGCGACCACCGCGTCGAAGCTCTTCGGCCCGAAGCGGCGGCCCGCGTCCATCAGCTCCATCTGGTGGTACTCGCGATGGATGCCCTCGGCGCGGCTGCGCTCGATGCTCGTCGCGTGGCCGTCGATGCCCACCGTGTGCGGAATCAGGTGCGAGAAGCTGCGCAACGGCGAGCGAGAACCACAGCCGATGTCGAGGACGCTGTCGCACGTGCCGACCAGCGCCTCCTTCAAGGTGCGGTGGAAGACCTCATGCTCGCTCACGAGCACTTCGCGCTTCAGGAACTGGAGGATGTCGCCGCCGGAAATCATACGCGGCGCACCGTAACCGCTGCGCTCCACGCGGAGCAACGGACACGCGAGCATCCAGGCGGGCGGACCCCATCCAAGCCGCGCGCCCGCTCCCCCTCGCGCCGGGCGACCCTTCCGCATCCCTGCCCGGATACCTCACGTTGCTTGTGGGCCCCGGATGCCCCCGGTAGCATGCCGCCCCCTGTTCGTGCCGTGCGCTCCGGGAGCCGTGCCCACCGGGCCGGCCCTCCACGAGGCGCCCGGAGCGAACCGCCTGGTATCCATGAACGCATCCGCGGCAACCGAAGTCAGTACCGGTGAGGTGAAGGCACGCGCCCTCAAGGGCATGTTCGTGCTGGCTGCCCGCACCGTCGCCTCGCAGGGCCTGCGAGTGGTGAGCGCGCTGTTCCTGTCCCGGCTGCTCTTCCCCTCGGACTACGGCCTGTTCGGCATCGTGTCCTACGCGGCGTCGCTGGGCGTGTTCCTGGGCGACCTGGGCCTGAGCGCCGCGCTGGTGCGCCAGTCGCACGAGCCCACCCGCGACGAGACGTTCACCATCTTCTGGTGTCACCAGGCGCTCACCGCCGTCATCGTCGCCACGGTGTGCGCGCTCGCGCCCCGACTGACGGAGGGCTACGCGCTGGGGCAGGGCGCGGTGCCCATGGTGTGCGCCCTGGCGCTGGGTCTGTTCCTGTCCTCGCTGCGGGTCATTCCGCTGATGGCGCTGGAGCGGCAGCTCGCGTTCCCCGTCATCGCCCGCGCGGAGCTCATCGAGAACGTGGCGCAGGTCATCACCACCATCGCCCTGGCGGCGCTGGGCTTCGGCGCGTGGGCGCTGGCGCTGGGCGGGCTGGTGCGCGGCGTGGTGGGGCTGGTGCTGGTCTGGTGGGCTTCTCCCTGGAGGCCCCGAGGCGCCTTCCGCCTGGAGGTGCTCAAGCGGCTGTTGGGCTTCGGGCTGGCCGTGCAGCTTCCGCCGCTGGTGGCGGCGCTGGTGGCCGGCTGGGTGCCGCTGGTGGTGGGGCACATCCTCGGCAAGGACGCGGTGGGCCTGGTCAACTGGGCCTGGGCGCTGGCCTCCACGCCGATGATGCTCAGCGTGGTGCTCAACCGCGTCGCGTTCCCCGCCTACTGCCGCATGCAGGACGACCCGGCTGGCTTCGCGGAGTACCTGCGCACGTCGCTGCGGCGGCTGTCCGCGGTGCTGCTCCTGGCCATCCCCTTCGTGGTGCTGGTGCTGCCGGTGGCGGTGCCGCTCTTCTTCGGCGAGCGCTGGGTGCCGGCGGTGGCGCTGGTGCAGTGGTTCAGCCTGGAGTGCGCGCTCACCACGCTGACGGGCCTGCTGGCCACGGCGCAGAACGCGGGCGGACGGCCGTGGGAGCGGCTGGCCGTCGTCGTGGGCGTGGGCGTGGCGAAGTGGGGCATCGGGACGTGGGCCATCCAGACGTTCGGGCTGCTGGCCATCGGCCCGCTGGGCGTGGGGCTGGCGCTGGTGGAGCTGTGGGTGACGGCGTGGCTGGTGACGCGCATGAACCCGGCGATGCGCGGCCTGGTGTCGCAGGTGGTGGAGCCCTTCGTGACGGTGGGGCTGCTGCTGGCGGGCGCGTGCGCGGCGGCGCTGGGGCTGGTGCACGGG
>NZ_JABBJJ010000019.1 GCF_012933655.1 Pyxidicoccus fallax
GCCCTGAAGGGCGAGGGGGTGTTGGAGACCTTCCACGCGGTGGCGCAGGCGGCCTACCGGCGGCTGGACGCGCGGGCCCACCTGGCGCGCCACCTGGGGCTGACGGAGGAGGAGTTCCTCGGGCAGATATTCCGGCGCATGGACGTCACCGGCACGGAGCTGGAGGCCCGGTACGGGCAGCCGGCGGGCGGTGAGCGCAGCGGCACGGGAGGCGGGCGATGAGCGTGCCGCCCGAGGGCCCGGGACTTCCCCAGCGCCGCGAGTCGGTGCTGCAGCGGCGGCTGACGCTGTCGGACATGTTGGACCTGCCCTCCTTCACGGAGGTGGTGAGGAGCTTCAGCGAGCTGTACCGCGTGGGCATCAAGGTGCTGGACGCGCGGGGCACGCGGCTGGCGGACGTGAAGGTGGGGCACGGCGAGTTCTGCTCGTACGTCTTCGCCTTCCCGGACGGGCGGGCGCGGTGCACGGCCACGGTGGCCCGGGTGAAGGACGGTCCGGTGGCGCCGGTGCACGGGGCGCGGGTGGCGTCCGGCGAGGGCGCGCAGGAGGCGGGCATCGTCGCGCTGCCGTGCTTCACGGGCCTGCGCTACCTGGTGATGCCGGTGTCGTGGGAGGGCGAGGTGCTGGGCCGCGTCATCCTGGGGCCCTTCACGCCGGAGGAGCTGGTGGACTTCCCGCCCTCGCTGACGGACGTGGCGGGGCTGGAGCTGGAGCGGGCGCACGAGCTGGTGGGCAAGGTGCGGCGCGCCCCCGAGCGCACGGCGGCGCAGGTGCTGACGCACTTCGGGCAGGTGCTGGCGGCGCTGGTGGCCAGCGGCCAGCGGGCGTACCTGGCGACGCAGCTCCACATCGAGGCGATGCTGGAGACGCACCGGGATTTGGAGTCGCAGAACTCGAAGCTGGCGCAGGCCAACACGCGGCTGAAGGAGCTGGACCGGCTGAAGTCCACCTTCCTGGGCACGGTGAGCCACGAGCTGCGCACGCCGCTGGCGTCCATCATCGGCTACTCGGAGATGCTGGCCGAGGGGCTGGCCGGGGCACTCAACCCGGAGCAGCTGATGTACGTGCGCACCATCGTCGAGAAGGGCGAGTCGCTGCTCAACCTCATCTCCTCCATCCTGGACCTGAGCCAGATTGAGGCGGGCAAGCTGCGGCTGGTGATTGCTCCGGTGGACCTGGGCGGCGTCATCCAGACGGCGGTGTCGAGCGTGGCGCCGCAGGCGCAGCGCAAGGGCGTGGAGCTGGAGCTGCGGCTGCCGCACGGGCCGCAGCCGCGGCTGACGGGGGACGCGGACAAGCTGCGGCAGGTGGTGGTGAACCTGCTGGCCAACGCGGTGAAGTTCACCCCGTCCGGGGGCCGGGTGTCGGTGCTGATGTCGGAGGTGGGCGCGCTGACCGAGCTGGGGACCCAGGGCTTCCGGGTGTCCGTGGAGGACACGGGCGTGGGCATCCGTCGGGATCAGTTCGAGTACATCTTCCAGAGCTTCTACCAGGTGGACGGCAGCTCCACGCGCGAGCACGGTGGCGCGGGGCTGGGGCTGGCGATTGTGAAGAGCCTGGTGGAGGGGCACGGAGGGCGGGTGTCGGTGGAGAGCGAGTTCGGCCGGGGCTCGCGCTTCACGGTGGCGCTGCCCCTGCGGCCGCCGCTGCCGGAGCACGGGCTGCTCACGGCGGTGCCGCCGACGTCCCCGGAGACGTCTTCCGGGCCGGACCGGTTCTGAGGAGCGGGATTGCGGACTTTCGGGCCCGGGGATGTCACTGAGTCCACCCGGACCCTCGAGTGCCGCGTATTCTCCGGGAATGCTCTCCGGACGTCCTCCTGCCGCTTCCTACGTACTCATCGACGCAGAGAACATCGACTGGGCCGTGTCCAACGTCGTGGGCCGCAAGCCCGAGGCCCAGGACCGCGTGCAGTTCGACCGGCTGGTGTCCTTCTGTGAGAACAACTTCCCGGCGCCGGTGCGCTGCGTGGTGGTGCTGAATGCCCGCGGCGAGCAGCTGCCGGACGTGATGATTGGCTTCGTGCGGGCGCTGAAGTCCGCGGGGTGCGAGGTGGCGCTGCTGTACGGGCGGCCGGACCAGAAGGTCGTGGACCTGGGTATCTTGAAGCTGCTGGAGCACATCCGGACGCAGCGGCCGAACGCGTCGGTGGTGCTCGCGAGTCACGACGGGGCGGACTTCGCCGATGCCCTGAAGCCCATGCTCGCGGAGAAGCGCCAGGTGGCCGTGCTGGGCCTGCGCGAGTACGTGAGCCAGAAGTTCCGGGAGCTGGTGCCCTCGGGGTTGAAGATTCTGGATTTGGAGCTGAATGCCCGTGTCTTCCAGCGGCCCCTGCCGCGCATGCTCCCCGTCAATGTGGATGAGTTCGATCCGACGGTGTTCGTGTAGTCGGCGCGCATCCAGGCGCGGCGGTATGGCCCGGGCCTCGGGCCATGGCCGGCCTGGGTCACTCCGCGGTCATCCTGGGGGGCTCGGAAGCGAGTCCCTGTAGCGGACCATCCCGGCCCATCGTCATGAAGGCGGCCCAGTAGTAGGGATGCGGCCGCGTCTTCTTCACGGTGCGCATGGCGCCCTGCAAGGCGTCCGCGCGCCCCTGACCGGCGGCCAGGCGACGATAGAAGTCCTCCATGAGCAGGGCGGTGCTGGCGTCGTTCACCTTCCACAGGCTCACCACCACCGTCTCCGCGCCCGCGATGAAGAAGGCTCGGCGCAGGCCGTAGACATCCTGGCCGAGCTGGACCTCCCCACGGCCCGTGTCGCAGGCGGAGAGGACCACGAGCTGAGTGCCACAAAGGTTGAGGCTCGCGATCTCGAGCGCGGTGACACGCGTTCCCGCTCCGTGCCCTTCGGCAACCCGTGTCGGAGCAGATGCATCCGCGAGGATGAAGCCTGAGCGGAGCAGCGGGTCGGCCGGATGGTGCGGCGGCGTGCCACCTCCGAAGCCTCCGAAATAGCCAATGGCACGCGAGCCATCGGGGGCCACCTCATTCTCCGGGCTGTAGCCATGGGTGCCAATGTGCAGGAGGCCGGGAGGGGAGAGGGCGAAGAGTCGCTGCCGGGTGGCTTCCGCGCCAATGTAGACCTGGGCCTGGGGCCACAGGCGCTGGATGGCCTCGGCTTCCTTGCGAGTGCCGGGCAGCGGTAGCCATTGCTGCTGGGTGGGGTCGACACCTGGCGTGGAGTCCAGGCGCGCCCCTGCCGAAGCGCCTCGTGTTTTCGAGCGAGGCGCTGCCTGGACCACGCGCTGGTGAGCTCCGGAGACAGGGTCGGCAAAGGCGGCGATGGAGGTAGACGGAACGACACCATCCGCGCGCGGCAGCAGGTCCTTGACCGAGGTGAGCGGGGAGAACCCGAAGACATCCAGGAGGAAGCGGCGACCGTCGTGGAGCGCGGTGAAGGGAACGAGGCCGAGCTGCCCATCCGGCGCCAGGAAGATACGACGGACTCCGCCAAGGTGCGGAACGAGAGGCGCGAAGGCGCGAGAGTAGAGCGCCTGCGCGGGACGCAGGTAGGCGGCGTCGCGGCGGGAGATGACATCGAGCAGGTGCGTGGCCGCGCGGTCGATGGGCATCGCGGGACCGAGGTCGACGACGCGAATGCTCGCGTCAGGGAAGAGCAACAGCGCCAGGTAGTGAAGCTGGGGCGCACGCGAAGCTCCACGCGCTCCGGTGTGGAGCGGCTGGTCCGCATAGGCGATGAACTCGACGAGCACCCCGTCGGGAGGAAGCGCGGCGGCGGCACGGTCGACGATGTCCTCGGGAGACGGGGGCGCGGTGAGCGCGCGCAGGGGCGCCGAGCGCCGGGCGAGCTTCGCTTCGAGCGCATCCGCGTGGCTGGTGAGCTCCTTCAGGTGCTGCTGGTACTCGGCCAGGGGGCGCGTGCCGGGGCCCTGCTGAGAGAGCGAGGCCAGCCGGGTGCGCAGGTCGCGAAGTTGCTGGAAGTCGATGCGGTCCTCCTCGCCGAACTCGCGGTACACGGCGCGGAAGGTGCACGCGATTTCCTCCAATGAACGGCCCTTGCGCAGCAGCACGGCGCTGAGCGCCAGACGCTGGACCCTCGCGTCGTCGGGATGCGCGCGGAGCAGGGCGTAGAGGCGCTCCTCGTCACGCCGGAGGAGCTTGAGGAAGCTCGCGAGGCGCGACTCCGAGAAGGCCAGTGCCTCCTGTCGCAGGCGTTGCTCGGAGAGGGCGAACGCACGTGTGAGGAGCGGCAGGGCCTCGTCGAGCCGATGCTGCGCGACGTGGAGCCAGCCGAGATTGCCGAGCATCTGGGCGATGCTGGGATGGTTCTCGCCCAGCAACGCCTGTTGAATGTCCAGCGCACGGGACAGGTACTGCTCGGCCTGGGCGGGTTCGCCCTGCTCGGCGGACAAGAGGGCAAGATTGTTGAGCGATGTGGCGACGTCCGGATGCGCCGGGCCGAATGCGGCTTCCTGGATGGCGAGAGCGCGCAGGTGCAGGGACTCGGCCTCTTCGTACCGCCGCTGGCTGGAGTAGAGGAGCGCCAGGTTGTTTCGCGTACCGGCAACCTTGGGGTGATTCTCGCCCAGCGAGGCTTCCAGGATGGGCAGCGCGCGCTCATACAAGGGCATGGCCCGGGAACCCAGTCCCTGGCGTGCATGGAGGTTCGCGAGATTGTTCAGCGAGCAGGCCGTCTCGGGATGGTGACTCCCGAGTGACGCCTCGGTCAGGGAGATGGCTCGCACGTACAGCGCTTCGGCTCGTGAGTACATCCCCTGGTCGGCATGAAGACCGGCGAGGGCATGGAACGTCCGGAGGGTGTCGAGGTGGTCCTCGCCGAGCACCTCCTTCTGGATGACGAGGGCCTGCTCGTACAGGGACTCCGCCTGGGCGTGGAGCCCCTGTCGGTGGGCGAGGCGGGCGAGATGATGGAGTGTCCTCGCCACCTCGGGGTGTCCGCCGCCGAGGGACGCCTGCTGGATGGCGAGAGCGCGCTGGTGCAACGGCTCGGCTCGCGCGTGCAGGTCCTGGGCCGCGTAGCCGAGGGCAAGGTTGTTGAGCGTCGTCGCGACGTCGAGGTGATTCCCGCCGAGCGTGGCCTGTTGAATGGCGAGGGCGCGCTCCAGCAGGGGCCTCGCCCGTGTGTAGAGCCCCTGGTCATGATAGAGGGCCGCGAGGTTGCTGAGCGCCCTGGCGACGGCCGGGTGCTCCCCGCCGTGTGCTGCTTCGAGCAGAGTCAGTGCTCGCTCGAACAAGGGCCCCGCCTTCGCGTAGTCCCCCTGGGCTTGGTTGAGTCGCGCGAGGTTGTTGAGTGAAGGGACGAGGTCGGGATGGTCCTTGCCGAGCGTCGTCTCCTGGATGGCGAGCGCGCGCTCGTGCCAGGCAATGGCGTCGGTGGCTCTGCCAGCCTGCTGGAGCTTCGCGGCCTCGGCGAGGGCCGATCGTGCCTCCAGCAGCCACACATCGGGCTCTGTATCGACAGCCGTCAGGCCCGCCATACAGCATAGGACGACGACCATCGTCCTTCCGAGTGCTCGCCACATCGTCACCGCTCCATGGCTGTCCGCGGCCCCGGCGGTCTCGCGCCGAAGCAGCGGGGGTCTTGGAGGGTCAATACGTGTGACGGTTCGGTATCGCTGTTACGGGGTTCACACCCGGATGCCCGGCGGTGCAATGCTCACTGTTTGAGAGAGTGGATGGGGGGCGGGTGGCCGCTGTGTGTTTAATCGGCCGACATCAGAGAGAGTCTGTGTATTCGTTGCTCGCATAGGAGCGGTTGCGCAGGAGCACCCTGTCGGGGCGCAGGCCCTGGCGGTGCACGGTGCAGCGATCTCCGTCGCTCAGGTCCACGTCGCCCGGATGGAAGCGACCGGGGCACTCATGGAGGATGACCGTCAGGGCGCGCCCGTCGCGAGTTCGCGCCAGGCAGTCCGCACCCTCAGGGCCCCAGGCGGCTTCGAAGGAGGCCCGCTCTGTATTCCAGAAGGAAGAGGACTCCGTCGTCAGCGACAACACGCCGAGCGCGTCGTACATATCAATGAGGGTGTGCTCCTGCGTGTGACTCAGGCCATTGCCACAGTAGTCGGCGCGCACCATGCGCGTGCAGGTCTGGTGGAGGCCGGCCAGGGACTGCCCGTCTCTCTGCTCCCATGGCTTGTAGCCCCAGCGGATGCACTGGCCGATGGCGCCGCCCTCACAGGCCAGTGTCAGCTTGCCGGGAATGTCATGCCGGGCCCCGCTGGAGTCCCAGACACCCTGTACCGCGAGGACGCGAGGATTGGGAATGACGCTGGTGGCCGCGCAGGGGTTCTCCCACTCGCGTGCCACCGGGTTCCAGGCCTCGATGCGATACCTGTGCAGCGAGGAGTTCTCGGGAGCAGGCTCCGAGCCGCAGATGGCGACCTCCACGGGCTTGCCATCGCTGGAGTTTCCCTGGAGCACCGTCCCAACGAGGCTGCTGGACGCATCGGGCCAGGCCACCAGACGTCCCTGCTCCAGCCGCACCGCCTTCACCCCGAGGTCGGTTTTCAGCACGGCGTCGTTGTCGACGGAGACGAGCACGCTGCGCCGCTCATCCGTCCTCCGGGTGGAGCTCCAGGAGCGCTTCGTGCCCCACAGGAGTGTCGCATCCGGACGAACACCGCGTTCGAGGGAGTGGCCCAGGCACCGACGCGCATAGCGTTGGGCATCGGATGCCGGAGGGCCGGCGAACGCTGGCTGCATGGGCATCAAGAATATCGAGGTGAGCAGGAACATCTTCATCGCGTTCATCGAAGGACTTCTCCCTGGAGGTGGGGCGTGCGGCATCTGCCGACGCCTTCAGGGATGAAGAGCGGCCCAATCGAAAACGTATGCAGAAATTCTTACTGGCGGCGTGGAGAACGCCCGGAATCCCCGTGAGAAATGACGAGAGGCCCGCGAGTTGCTCGCGGGCCTCTCAGGTCCTCCCACGATGCCCGGGTCTCAAGGGCTGCCGTGAGAGCGGTTGCGCAGCAGCGCCGCCTTGGGACTCACACCTTCACGCTGCACCGCGCAGCGGTCACCCTCGCCGAGGTCCACGGTGCTCGCGCGGAAGCGCTGGGGGCATTCCTGGAGGATGGATGACAATGCCTTCCCATCTCGCGTGCGCGAGATGCAGGTCGCGCCGTCCGGCGCCCAGGCCGCCTCGAACGTGATTTTTTTCGGGTCGAAGTCCTCGGAGGCTTGCGTCGTCGGTGACAGCACGCCGAACCCATCGTACATGTCGATGACGGTGTAGTCCCGCGTGTGGCTCCGGCCATTGCCGCAGTAGTCGGCGCGCGCCATGCGCGTGCAGGCCTGGTGCAGGTCGACGAGTGACTTCCCATTTCGCTCGGTCCACGGCTTGTAGCCCCAGCGGACGCACTTGCTGATGGCGCCATTCTCGCACGCCAGCGTCAGCTTGCCCGGCACGTCCCGCCGCGCTCCGGTACCGTCCCAGACGCCACTCACCGCCACGGCCCGCGGCGCGGGCACGCGGCCATCGGCCGTGCACGGGTTCTCCCACTCCTGTGCCACCGGGTTCCACGCCTCGATGCGGTACCACGTCAGCTCGGGGTCGTCGCTTGCGGGCTCGGCGGCGCAGATGGCGACCTCCACGGGCTTGCCATCACCGGAGGTGCCCTGGAGCACCGTGCCAGCGACTTGCTGGGACGTCTGGGGCCAGGCCACGAGGCGCCCCTTCTCCAGCCGCACCGCCTTCACCCCGGTTTCGGTCTTCCGCACGGCATTCACGTCGATGGAGACGAGCACGCTGTGCTTCTCATTCGTGCCCGGGCTGGAGTCCCACGAAGGCTTCGTGCCCCACAGCGCCGTGCCTTGATGACTCCTATACCGCTCGGGCGCTCGTTCCTGGCACCGGAGTGCGTACCGGTCGGCCGCAGGCACCGACACGACAGCTGGGGCCGAGCGAGGTCCGGGGATTGGAGAGGGCGCCGGGCGGGCTGCGAGCACCGGCGGTGTGAGCAACAAGCACGCGAAGGTGAGCAGAAAACTCTTCAGCGCTTTCATGGACGTCCTTCTCCCTTGAGTGAGGCGGCCGGGGGCTACCCGGTGCCTTCAGTGGGAAGGAGCCCTCGCGGCGGAGAGCTATGCAGGAATTCGTACACGCGACCGGGCTAGTGTTCCGAGGGAGTGAAGCACTTCACACGGGTCCTACGGAGACCGATACGAGGCGCAGACACGCACACCCGTTGCCACGTCACGGAGGTTGGGCTCACCCGCGGTGCGATTGGCCGAGAGCGCGGAGAGGGCGTCGTAGTACCAGCCTCCGCCCCTGACGACGTAGGGACCGAGGTCCTGGGGCACGGCGCTCATGTGCTCGTCTACGTTGCCCACCATGTCCTGGACACCGAAGGGGCTGTCCGATTCCGGGTGTGAGCCGACCATATCGGGGCCGAAGGCCGTGGGCTCCCGGCCGTAGGTGACATCGATATTGGCGTCATTGGGCCGCAGCAGGTTGCCATGCGCGTAGTCGCGTCCATCGGCACCTCGTGCGGCGTACTCCCATTCATGCTCGGTGCACAGACGCGCATCCGGGAGCCCTTTCGTGTGGGTCAGCCAGAAGTGAAAGCCCTCGAGGTCCATGGTGGTGACGCCTGCCAGTGGCAGCCGGCGCCAGTCGATGGGCACGGATGGATGCCGGCCCGGGTAGTGGAACTTCTCGTTCTCCCTCGCGGTGAGGACACGGTTCTCCGAGACCGAGAGATAGAAGGAAAATCGCCAGCCCGAGCGGCCCAGGTCTTGGAGTGTGATGGCTTTGCCGTTGCTGCTGGGGACTGGCTTTTCGAGCAGGCGCCTTGTCTTGTCGTCTCGTTTCAGGGTGTTCAGGTAGTCCACCCACTCACCGAACGTCACCTCCGTCTTGCTGATGTAATACCCCTTCGTGATGCAGTAACGGTGGAGTGGCGAGGCGCTCAGGAGGCGGCGGCGCACTCGCTCGGGTTCGGCGCTGCCCATCAGGAAGCACCCGGGCGGGATATAGACATAGCCCTCCGGGATGGAGACGGGCAGCGAGACCTTGACCTGCTCGGTCTTCCCTCGCGTGAGGTACACCGGTACGGTGACCGGGGGACGGTCGGTATGGCTGATGCGCAGGAGGTATGAGCCCGCGCGCAGTTGTTCACCACGGATGGGGGTCGTGCCGAGCCGTCGCAGCGACTCGAGGCTCAGCCTCCCCTGGTCGTCCTCTTTGTATTGCCCGATTTCAACGTGTGCACCCGAAGGAGTCGTCTCCACCACGAGCTCCGCTGGAGCGTTGAGTCGAGTCAGCCAGATTCCATTCGTCCCATGCTCCAGCCGCTCCAGGCGCCCTCGCAGCTCGGCGACGGAGTCCTTTTGATGGAAGTACTCGGCGAGCTGTATCCGCTCATAGACAATCTCCGCGAGGCGTAGACGTGCGTCGCCATGGCCTGGGTCGCGGTCGAGCGCTTGCTCCAGGGTGTCGATCGCTTCCATGAAGGTGGTGTCTGCTTCCTTGCGCCGCTGGAGGGCCTGAAGCCAGAGCCTCTCCGGCTCGTCCATGGATGCATACGCGGGTGTGTTCTCAGGAGGCTGGCGCGTGCCGTCGAACAGCGGAAACGCCTGCTCGGCATGCCTGCGTGCCTTTTCTCCCTTCTCGCGCCCGGCGGCGAGTTGTGTCCGCGCGAGCTCCATGCGCTCGTCGATGAAGGCTTTGTTGATTCGGTACTGCCTCCAGCGAAGACCTGCATAAACACCCGCCAGGGCCAGAACCACCCCGAGCACGGCGAGATAACGGGTCCACCGCTGGAGCTTCAGTGCCCGCTGGGACGCCGCGAGGAACGCCTGCTCACGAGGACCCAGCATGGAGGGGTCCAGCGCGCGCGCCTCATTGATGTGCCGCTCGCCCCACAGTGCCTCTTGGGCGTGTGACAGGCGCTCCCACTCCGCGCTGGCCGCCTCCACCCGCTGGCGCACCGCGCGCTGGCCGATGTCGCGGTCGCGCCAGTTCCGCAGCGTGTCCCAGCCCTGGATGAGCGAGTCGTGGGCAATCACGTACCGGGGGGACCAGCCCACCGTATAGGTATGCAGGAGCCGGCCCTCGGTGAGCACGCGGAGCGCCGTGCGCGGCGCCGCGTCCTTCGTCGGCAGGAGCTCCTCCTCGCTCAGCTCGAGGCGGGTTCCCTCCGCCGTCACCAGGTTCAGCAGCAGCTTCCGCGCCGCCTGCCGCTCGGACGGCGTCAGGCGCGAGAGCACTCCGTCCGCGTGCCGCGTCAGCGCTCCGGCCACGCCGCCCATCGCCTCCAGCGCTTCCTTCGTGATGCGGCTGTGTGCGGGATTGCGCCGCTCCCACAGCTCCGCCAGCGCGAACTGGAGTAGGGGCAGTCCACCCGCATCGCGCGCCATGGACGCGATGAGCGTCTGGATGAGTTCCTCGGACTCGAACGTCACCCCGCGGCTGCGCGCCGGGCCGACGATGGCCTCGCGCACGCCCACGGGCGTCATCGGCCGGAGGATGTAGAGCGCTCGCT
Source organism: Pyxidicoccus fallax (assembly GCF_012933655.1). GTDB lineage: Bacteria > Myxococcota > Myxococcia > Myxococcales > Myxococcaceae > Myxococcus > Myxococcus fallax. The sequence continues at coordinate 10,469 of NZ_JABBJJ010000019.1, forward strand.
CGGCCTCGTCTCCCAGACCCGGGAGCGAGGACACGCTCGTAAGGAAGTCGCCGCGCACCGCCATCAGCACGCGCACGCCCGGAGAGGGCAGGGCCAGCTCTCCCAGCAGCAGCGCGAAGCGCGCGGCCTGCGCCGGCTCCGCCTGGGTGAGCAGCTCCTCCAACTGGTCGATGAAGATGAGCAGCCCGCGCCGCTCCTGGTGCATCGCACGCAGCCTCGGCCCCAGCCAGTCCGGTACCGTGAGCGCGAGCGCCAGCTCCTGCTCGTTCATCCCCAGCACCGGCACCAGCGCCGCCGCGAGCGCCTGAAGCGGACGCGGCCCCGGCCACAGCGTCACCGTCACCATCTCCCGGCTCTCGTCCAGGGCCCCCGCCTCCACCCGGGGCAGCACCCCCGCACGGCACAGCGAGGACTTGCCCACCCCCGAGTCACCCGCGACGAGCACCATGGGCAGCCGCCGCAGCCGCTCGATGACCGCGCGGATGTCCGTGTCACGGCCGAAGAAGAGCGACCGGTGCTCCGCCTCGAAGGGCGCCAGCCCCCGGTAGGGATTCCCCGCCGCGAGCGGCGCGGCGGTATGGAGCTGCTCCAGCCGCTCCAGGGCCTCGCGGAGCAGATCGGCCGAGGCGGGCCGCTCGGCCGGATCCGCCGCGAGGCAGTGCATGATGAGCGCCGCGAACTCCGAGTCGATGTCCGGCGCGAGCGGTGTCTTGGCTCCCTCTGGCGCCGCGGGCTCCTGCGTCGCGCGCGAGCCGACCGGCGGCGTGCTGCCCGTGCACAGCTCATACAGCGTCACGCCGAGCGCGTAGATGTCGCTCTGCGGCGACGCGGGCTCTCCCGCGAACAGCTCGGGCGCCATGTAGCGCGGCGTGCCCGCGGCCTGTCGCGCGCGCGTCGTCGGTGAGGCCGTGTCCGGGTCGAAGTATTCCGCCAGCCCGAAGTCCAGCAGCTTCACCACGCCGTCGTCGGTGACGAGCGCGTTCGAGGGCTTGAGGTCCCGGTGGAGCACTCCCTGCCGATGTGCCGCCGCGAGCCCCCGCGCCAGCCCCAGCCCCAGCGTGAGCACCCGCCGCCACGGCAGCGGCAAGGGCAGGTGCGCGAGGCTCCGCCCGACGATGTACTCGGACACGATGTACGGGTGCCCGTCCGCCGTGCCCACCCGGTACACCGTGACGACGTTGGGATGCTGCAGGCGCGCGATGGCCCGCGCCTCCGTCTCGAAGTAGGCCAGCACCGTGGGCCGGGGGCGCGACGCGGCGATGAACTTCACCGCGACCAGCCGCCCCAGCGACGTGTCATGCGCCAGGTACACCAGCCCCATGCCCCCACGCCCCAACAGCGGCCCGAGCTGGAACTCGTCGAACTCGGCGGGCGGAGTCCACGGCGTCCCGGGCTCGGACGCGAGCTCCGGTGCCGGCTTTGGCTCCTCGCCGGGAGTCGGCCGCGCGGGTGGCGCCAGGACCGGAATGGACTGCGTGCTGTCATGGACGGCCACGGCGGCGGCGTCCACGGCCAGGCCGCCTCGCGCCACGGACGCCATCAGCTTGCGGCAGGCCTCATACCCGGCGGCATGGCGATGGACGCGGGCCAGCGCGTCCGCGGACAGCCGGCCTTCCATCAGTTCCACCAGGAGCTCGTCGGACAGACATGGGTCCGCGCTCGCCCCTCCCTGGGCTGCGTTTGACGAAGTCATGGGGATTGGTGAGAGAGTCTCGCAAACAGGTTGAAGCGGTTTCAACACCCCCACCCGCGACAGACTTCGGGGGGTGCGAGGCTTACATGGGGAACGGGCTGGGGCTGGTTGCAACGCTTGTCACTCAGGCCCGGGGTCGTATTGCCCCACCCGATGACGCCGCCGTCCTCGAAGGACTGCTCGGTCACGCCTGGAATGCCTCTCGCGAGAAATGGCCCGGCGTGGACCTCTCCGCGGAGCTGTTCGTGCGCCACCTCGCCGAGCGCCTCCCCGAGGTGAGCCCCGGCAGTCCCCTCGCGCCGGTGCTCGAGTCCCTCTCCCTGGCGGAGCTGTACCTCGCGTGCGCCTGCGCCCAGGGCCTGCCCCTCGCCACCCGCCTCTTCGAGACGCACTACCTGGCGAAGCTGCCCGGAATGCTCGGCTACCTGAAGCAGCCCTCCGCCGCCCTGGATGACATCTGCCAGCTGACGCGCGTGAAGCTCCTGGTCCGCACGCCGGAGAGCGGGCCGCGCATCAATGACTATACGGGCCGTGGCGCGCTCATGAGCTGGGTGCGCGTCACCGCCGTGCGCATCGCCCTCAAGCTCCAGGCCGCCGACAAGCCCGAGCCAGAAGAGGACGTCGCCGAGCTGATAGAAGCCCTCCCGGCACCGGGACGGGACGCGGAGCTGGACCTCATCCGGCAGCGCCACCAGGCGGAGCTCCGTCAGGCCATCCGCGACGCCTTCTCCGCCCTGTCCTCCGACGAGCGGCACCTGCTCCGGCTCTACTTCGTCGACAAGCTCTCCACCACCGAGCTGGGCGCGCTGCTGCGGGTGAACCAGTCCACCGTCTCCCGCTGGCTCAAGAGCGCGCGGCAGACCGTCCACGACGAGACGCGGCGCCACCTGCGGGCGCGGCTGAACCTCTCCGCCGCCGGCTTCCAGAGCTTCCTCGACGTCCTCGACAGCCAGCTCGACCTGAGCATCAGCCAGCTCTTCGGCGAGGAGGACCGGCTCGCCGGCGAGCGCGGGCTGGAGGCGCGGGGCGGCGCGGAGCCCGGGCCCGTGATGAAACGATGATGATGCGCGGAGCCTGCCGTGCGGCCCCGGCCGTGCGTCTCGTGGAACAAGGACCCATCCCGATGACGGAGGTCCTCCCGGATGAAGTCCGCGCTCCGAAACGCCCTGCTGTGCTTCCTCTTCCTGCTCGCCCGGCCCGCGCTCGCGGATGACGGCTTCGGCGTCATCATGGGCACGGTGATGGATGCCAATGCCTTCGCGCTCGTCGAGGGGGTGGTGGTCACCGCCACCTCGCCCAGCCTCATGGGGGAGCAGACCGTCGTCACCGACGAGAACGGCTTCTACTGGATTCCGCAGCTCCCCTCGGGTGCCTACACGCTCCGCTTCGAGGCCCAGGGGTACAAGCCCATGGCCCGGGAGCTCTACGTGCGAATCAACACCACCTACCGGTTCAACGTGGAGTTGAGCCAGGAGAGCCTGGGGGAGTGCATTGAAATCCCGGGGCGCTCCGCCAGCGTCCCCTTGTCCGCCAATCGCATCCGCGCGGGCCAGTCCAGCTCCAGCGCTTCGTCCCGCTCCAACTACTCACCCCCGCCGCCCCCGAGCCCCTACCTGCTCTCGCAGATGTCTGGCCGGTACGGCAGTGGCGCGGCGGTGGAGACGCCCCGGTACGACACCTCCGACAAGGCCTTCCTGGAGATGTACTTCCAGGGCTACGGCGTGAATCCCACGGTGGAGACGGAGGAGGAGCGCTTCTCCACCTTCTCCGTGGACGTGGACACCGCGTCGTACTCGCTGACGCGCGGCTACCTGGACCGTGGCGTGTTCCCGGATGAGAGCGCCGTGCGCGTGGAGGAGTTCGTCAACTTCTTCGACTATGGCTACGAGAGCGGCCCGGATGTTCCCTTCGCCGTGCACGTGGAGGGCTTCCCGTCTCCCAGCCGCCCCGGCTACCACGTGCTCCACGTGGGCCTGAAGGCGCGCGAGATTCCCGCCGCGCAGCGCAAGCCGTCGCACCTCATCTTCACCATCGACATCTCCGGCTCCATGGCCGACGCCAACAAGCTCACCGTGGTGAAGCAGGCGCTGCGGATGCTGGTGGACGCGCTCGACGAGCGGGACCGGGTGTCCATCGTCGTCTACGGCAGCTCGGCCCGGTTGGTGCTGCCGCCCACCAGCGTGCTGCACCGGGACGTGCTGCTGGGCGCCATCGACGGGCTCCAGGTGGATGGCGCCACCAACGTCCAGGCGGGGCTGGACCTGGCCTACTCGCTCGCCGCGTCCCACTTGCTGGAGGGCGGCATCAACCGCGTCATCCTCTGCTCGGACGGCGTGGCCAACAACGGCGTCACCAACGCGGACGGCATCTGGGCGCGGGTGAAGGACTACGCCGAGCGGGGCATCACCCTGTCCACCGTCGGCTTCGGCATGGGCCACTACAACGACGTGCTCATGGAGCGGCTGTCCCACGTGGGCGAGGGCAACTACGCGTACGTGGACCGGCTGGAGGAGGCGCACCGCATCTTCGTGCAGAACCTCACCGGCACGCTGCAGGTGGTGGCCAAGGACGTGAAGGTGCAGCTCGAGTTCGACCCGCGCGCCATCGCCCGCTACCGGATGGTGGGCTACGAGAACCGCATCCTCGCCAAGGCGCAGTTCGCGGACGACTCGGTGGACGCGGGCGAGGTCGGCTCCGGCCATACCGTCACCGCCATCTATGAGGTGAAGCTCCGCGGCGAGGCGGCGGTGGAGGACTTCGCCACCCTGCGCCTGCGCTACAAGGCCCCCGAGGGGGGCAGCTCCCGGGAGGTGGTGAAGGTGCTGCCCTCCCGCGTCCTGCGCCCGTCCTACGCCAGCGCCGCGCCGCCCACGCGCCTGTCCTACGTGGCCGCCGCCTTCGCGGAGAAGCTGCGCGCTTCCTACTGGATGCGCCCCTTGACGTGGGAGCAGCTCATCTCCCTGCACGAGGGCGTGGGCGAGCCCCTGCGCGGCCGGGCCGACGTGGCGGAACTGGGCTCGCTCATCCGCAGGGCCGCGTCGCTGGACCGGCGCAAGGACCGCTTCGAGCAGCTCGCCCCGGTGCGCACCATGGACTTCGACCGGGTGCCGCGCATCGAGTAGGCCCCAAGTCCATTGCCCCCGGGCACCGGCTGGTCTTTCCTCCGCCGCCCATGCCCGGTGAGTTCGACTTCATCCGCCGCTTCCTGAGCCACTTCCCGCGGGCCCGCGTGCCCGTGGGGCCCGGTGATGACTGCGCGGTGCTCGCGCCCCAGCGCGGCGCGCTGTGCGTCACCACCGACGCCGTGGTGGAGGACGTGCACTTCACCCGCGCCGCCTTCTCGCCCGAGGACATCGGCCACAAGGCGCTCGCGGTGAACCTCTCCGACCTCGCGTCCATGGGCTGCACGCCGCGCTGGTTCGTCTGCGCCATGGCGATGCCGAAGGACTTCCCCGCTCGGGAGTTGTCCGGCCTCGCGCGCGGCATGGCCGCCCTGGCCCGCGAGCACCGCATCGCCCTCGTCGGCGGCAACTTCACCTCCGCCCGCGAGCTGTCCATCACCATCGCCGCCACCGGAGAGCTGTCCCGCCCGCCGCTCACCCGCGCCGGCGCCCGCCCCGGGGACCTCCTCTATGTGTCCGGCACCCTCGGTGACGCGCGCCTGGGCCTGCAGCACCTGCGCTCCGGCGTGAAGCGCGGCGCCGCCGTGCGCCGCCAGCGCCGCCCCGAGCCTCGCGTCGCGCTGGGGAGGCTCGCCTCTCGCTTCGCATCCGCCGCAATGGATGTTTCCGATGGCCTCGCACAAGACCTGGGTCATCTGTGCTCCGCCTCGCGCGTTCAGGCCACGGTGGAGCTGGAGCGTCTGCCCATGACGCCCGCCGTGAGGAAGGCGCTCGGACCCGAGGGCGCGCTGGCCGGAGGCGAGGATTATGAGCTGCTCATGGCCGTCCCCCAGGGACGCGGCCAGGCATTCGAGCGCGCGTGCGCCAGGGCGGGGCTCCGTGTCACGCGCATCGGCCACTTCTCAGAGGGAAGCGGGTGGGTTTGCAGGGACATGACAGGCCGCGTTCTCCCACCGCCTGCCGGGTTCGACCACTTCCGTGCCCCGTCCGCCGGATTGACCCTGCGGAATAGCAAGGCTAAACCCGTGACGCTTCTTCTCCCCTGAAAGCATCCCGTGCGCCGTCCCCATCGCGACGACACATCCCCCGGACTCACTCCCCGCCGCGAGCCCGTGCAGCGACTGATGCGGGCCGTCGGCGACAGCCCCCGTGCCACCCGCGAGGTCTCCCTCCATCGGAAGATCCTCAATGGCTACGTGGTGCTCGGACTGCTGCTCATCGTGTGGATGTTCTCGTCGGACATCCTCTTCCGCGAGCTGAGCCCCGGGCCGGGCCTCTGGAAGGACCTGGTCCGCGGTGGCGTGGCCATCTTCATCACCGGCGCGGCCGCGGCGCTGCTGCCCTCGCTGCTGGCGCGCGTCACCCGAGTGAAGGTGCTCAGCGCCTCCGCCTACGAAATCTCGCAGGGTGACCTGTCCAAGCCCGTGGCCGCCGAGGGCGGCAGCACGCGCGACGAAATCGACGAGCTGACCGGCGCCATCACCCGCATGCAGGAGAACCTGCGCGAGCTGGTGGGCAAGATTCAAGAGACCGCGAAGAGCGTCGCCGACACCGCCATCGACCTGCAGCGCTCCGCGGAGAACGTCAACGGCTCCACCGAGGAGGTGGGCTCGTCGATGAACAAGATCGCCTCCGGCGCCGAGTCGCAGTCGCAGCTCGTCTCCAAGGCCTCCAAGGTCATCACCGAGATGGCCGGCAGCATCCAGCGCACCACGGCCAGCGCCGAGGACGCCGCGAAGACGACCGCCGAGACGAGCAGCGCGGCCGAGGATGGCGCCAAGGCGGCGCGCCTGGCCGGCGACAAGGTGAAGAAGGTCTTCAACCGCATCGAGGCCGCCAGCCAGCAGGTGTTCGCCTTCGGCGAGAAGACGCAGGAAATCTCCAAGATCGTCGACGCCATCACGCAGGTGGCGCAGCAGACCAACCTGCTGGCGCTCAACGCCACCATCGAGGCGGCGCGCGCGGGTGAGTACGGCCGCGGCTTCGCGGTGGTGGCCGACGAGGTCCGCAAGCTGGCCGAGAGCGCGGGCCGCTCGGCGGAGCAGATTTCGAAGCTGGCGCGCGACATCTCCGGCCAGTCCACCTCCGTCGTGAGCGCCATGAAGGAAGGCATCGCGGAGCTGGCGGAGGGCCGCGAGGACCTGGGCAACATCGTCCGGTCCATGAGCGCCATCACCGACACCATCCGCAAGGGCGCCGAGAAGGTGCACCTCATCTCCGACAGCACCCGCGAGCAGCTCAAGGGCAGCGAGGAGATGGTGAAGGCCATCGAGGAGATCAAGCTGGTGGCGCGCAACAACGCCGCCTCCACCGAGGCCATCCAGGAAGTCATCCAGGAGCAGACGGCCGCCGTGTCGCGCATGACGTCGCTGGCCAGCGAGCTGACCAACCTCTCCGTCGAGCTGCAGAGCGTCGTGCGCAGCTTCCGCCTGAGCCCATGAGCACCTCTCCCGCCTCCAAGCCGGACGCGAAGCTGAAGGCCGCCGAGGACCGCCTGCGCGAGGTGATGCTGGCGTTCCCCGAGGTCACCGAGGAGTTCCCCTGGGGCCACCGCACCGCCAAGGTGAAGGGGAAGATGTTCGCCGTCCTCGTCCTGGAGGACCACCGGCTCAGCGTCACCACCAAGCTGCCGGACTCCAACGAGGCCGCGCTGATGCTCCCCTTCGCCACGCCCACCGGCTACGGCCTGGGCAAGAGCGGCTGGGTGACCTCCGAGTTCAAGCCCGGTGACAGCGTCCCCGTGGAGCTGCTCACCCAGTGGATTCACGAGAGCTTCCGCGCCGTGGCCCCGCAGAAGGTGCTCAAGGCCCTGGACGCGGGCGCGGCCCCGAAGAAGACCGCGGCGAAGAAGGCCGCCGCGAAAAAAACTCGTCCCGCCTCGACGCGCCGTGGCACGGTGGCGGCTTCGCGGTCCAAACGGTAGGGGAAGGGCGGGCAACCCCCGACCCTTTCAGAGCGGATAGAACCTTACTCCTGTGCGGCACGTCATCTTCCGGGTGGAGAAAGAGCGCTATGGGCTGCCGCTGTCGGCGGTGCGGGAGGTCGTCGTGCCTCCCGAGCGCTTCACCCGGGTGCCGCGCGCCCCCTCGGCGATTACCGGGGTGATGAATCTTCGTGGCAGGGTCGTGACAGTGGTGGAGCTGCGGCAGCTCTTGAGCCTGCCGGAAGGGCCCACACCGCCGGCACGGGTGGTGTTGCTGGACCGCGGGCGGCGGGATTTGGGCCTGCTGGTGACGGATGTAGACGGAATCGAAGCGGTGGAGCGAGTGAGCACGGCACCGGGGAAGCTGACCCCCGCCATCCGGGGGGTTGCCCGGCTGGGTGGTCTGGGAGTCACCGTCCTGGACCCCGAAGGGTTGGATGCCGCGGTGGTTGCCTTGTTCACCCACTCCAAGTGAGTAGCCCCCTGGAAAGCGCGGATGCTAGTGTCCGCGCTCCTCTAGGTGATTCGGAGGCGGAGTTCTTCACATGGCTAAGCGGGTCCTGGTCGTCGACGACGCCATCTTCATGCGCAACATGATCAAGGACATCTTTGCGTCTGGAGGTTTCGAGGTCGTCGGCGAGGCCGCCAACGGCCTGGAAGCGGTAGAGAAGTACAAGGAACTCAAGCCCGACCTCACCACGATGGACATCGTGATGCCGTTCAAGAGCGGCATCGAGGCCACTCGGGAAATCATCAAGGCCGACAGCAGCGCCGTCGTCATCATGTGCTCGGCGCTCGGTCAGGAGAGCCTGGTGATGGAGGCCATCGAGGCCGGAGCGTCCGACTTCATCGTCAAGCCGTTCCGCGCCGAGGACGTGCTCGCGGTGGTGAAGAAGGTGCTGGGAGAGACGTGAGCGGTGTCGCCCCCCGGCGGCCGCTCCCTTTGCGTTGACGAGGCCGGGTCATGACGATGGACATGTCCCGCTACCTCGGGCTCTTCATCTCCGAGGCCACCGACCACCTGGAGGCGCTCGGGCGGGACCTCGTGCAGCTGGAGCGCGAGGGCACCGCCACCGTGGTGGATTCGATGTTCCGCCATGCCCACTCCGTGAAGGGCATGGCGTCGTCGATGGGCTTCGAGCCCATCGCCGTCCTCGCGCACCGCGTGGAAGACCTGGTGGACGCCGTCCGGCAGGACCGCGGCCGTCTGGACCGTGACGTGGTGGACCTGCTGCTCACCGCCGCGGACACCATGCTCGCGCAGGTGCGGGCCGTGGCGGAGAGCAAGCCGGCGGATGAGGCCTCCGTGCTGCTGACCCAGCTGGGCAATCGCTACATCGCGATGACCGGCAAGGGCCTGGCCACCACCCGCGTCGCCAAGACGACGATGAGCAAGCCGGCGGCGACGGACGGTGCCTCCACGGGCACGGCCTCTGGCGATGGCCCGGCGCGGCCGGCGGGTGACACGGCCGTCGAGGGCCCGGCGGGCACGACGAAGCCGGGCACGGAGTCCACGGCCCAGGCGGGAGGCGGCGCGGCTTCCACCTCGGAGGCGGCGGGCGCGCAGGCTTCGGGTGATACGGGCTCCGTGGCGGAGAAGGTGGCGAAGGGGACCGGGGCGGGAACGCCTTCCGGCACCTCGCGCTCGCAGAGCCCGGTGGGCATCGCGGGGCCCACGGTGGACCTGGCGGCTCAGGGCCTGCCGCTGCCTCCGGACCTGCTGACGCCTCCGGGCACGTCTCCCAACGTGGTGTCCGCGTCAGGTGTGCCCTCGGTGGGCGCGGCCGAGGGCGCGGTGGCCGTCGTCGCCGCGGCGCTGGGGCTGGTGGAGCCGCCGCCGAACGACCTGGTGGACCGGCTGAAGGACGCCGCGAGCGTCCCGGTGCCCGCCCAGACGCCTCCGCCCGCCGAGGTCCGCAGCGTCCTCCCGCCCCGGGTCCCGGCCGAGGCGCGCGGCCCCATGCAGCGCTGGGCGGTGCGGCTGCGCATCGCGCCCACCTGCCAGGTGCCCGGCGTGCGCGCGTTCCTGGTGCACAAGCGCCTCACCAACCTGGGCACGCTGGTGGACCTGCGGCCCGCGCTGGAGGAGCTGAAGGCCGGCCGCATTCCCGACGGCTACATCCAGCTCGAGCTGGAGACCACGGCGGGCGACACCGGCATCCACGCGTCGCTGAAGAACGTGGTCGACGTGGAGGTCGTCTCGGTGAAGCCGGCGGTGGCCGCGCCCGCCCCGGTGGTGGCCGCGCCCGCCGCGGAGGCCGCCCGCGCCGCCAACGACGCCACGGCGCGCACGGTGCGCGTGCGCACGGAGCTGCTCGACTACTTCCTGGACACGGTGGGCGAGCTGATGCTCGCCACGGCCCGCCTGCGCGAGGTGGGCAAGGTGCTGCCGGAGAACGCCCGCCCCGCGCTGGAGGAGGGCGTCTACCGGCTGCACACGCTGGTGAAGGACCTGCACGACAAGGTGATGACGGCGCGCATGACGCCGCTGTCGCTCATCACGGACCGGCTGCCCCGCGCCGCGCGCGACATCGCCCGGCGCAAGGAGCGCGAGGTCGACCTGGTCATCACCGGCGCGGAAATCGAGCTGGACCGGGCCATCCTCGACGAGCTGGCCGACCCGCTGATGCACCTGTTGCGCAACTGCATCGACCACGGGCTGGAGTCGCCCGAGGAGCGCGTGGCCGCGAAGAAGGGCCCGCGCGGGCGCGTGCTGGTGGCGGTGAAGCGCGCCAGGGACCGCGTCATCATCGAAATCGAGGACGACGGCCGCGGCATGGACCCGGCGAAGCTCAAGAGCGCCGCGGTGGCGCGCGGGCTGCTCTCCGTGGAGAACGCGGCGCGCATGTCGGACCGCGAGGCCTTCCTGCTGTCGTGCCTGCCCGGCGTGTCCACCGCCAAGGACATCACCGACATCTCCGGCCGCGGCGTGGGCATGGACGCGGTGAAGCGCGTGGTGGAGAACGTCGGCGGCACGCTCGAAATCGACAGCGAGAAGGGCCGGGGCACGCGCTTCACGCTGCGGCTGCCGCTGACGGTGGCGGTGGTGCACCTGCTGCTGGTGGAGGTGGGTGACGAGGTCTTCGGCCTGCCCATCGCCAAGGTGGTGGGCGCCACGGAGGCGGACGGCGAGGCGCTCAGCCGCAGCCGCGAGACGGCGCTCCTGCCCCATGGCAACTCACTGCTGCCGGTCCATTCGCTGGACACGCTGGTGGGCGTCCCCGCGCCCCCGCGTCAGGGCGCGCGGCCCTTCGTGGTGATGGACGCGGACTCGGGGCGGGTGGCGCTGGCGGTGGACCGGCTGCTGGGCCAGGAAGAGGTGGTGCTCAAGCCGCTGTCCCGCCCGCTCGACCTGCTGCCCGGACTGTCCGGAGTGACCATCCTGGGAAGTGGCCGTCCAGTCTTCATCCTGGACGTGCCGAGGTTACTGTCCGCGTGAGCCTGCCCCTTCCCAGCGACGCGCAGCTCGATGCCCTGCGCGAGGTGGCCAACATCGGCTGTGGCCACGCCGCCAACGCGCTCTCCCGGCTGATGGGAGGGCGGAAGGTGGACCTCTCCATTCCCCGGGTGCTCCAGGGCGACGTGGCGGACACCGCCGCGCTGGTGGACGCGACCGGGCCGGTGGTGGCGTCGTGGCTGGGCATCCGCGGCGAGCTGCGCGGCGTGCTGCTGCTGGTCCTCTCGCGGGGGGACAGCGGCGCACTGGAGACGCTGCTGCTGGGTGGACAGCCCGCGGAGCAGGCCGAGCGCGACAGCGTGGTGGCGGAGGTCGCCAACATCGTCGCCAGCGCGTGTCTGTCCGCCATGGGCCGGCTCACCGGTTGGAAGCTGATGCCCTCCGTGCCCACGCTGCGGCGGGGTGACTCGCGCGAAGCGGTGGATGGGGCGCTGGCCGAGGTGTCGGGCGACACGGGGCGCAGGGTGGTGCTGGAGGCGCGCTTCCAGGCGGCCTCGGTGCCCCCGGTGGGCGGGCAGCTGCTGCTGGTGCTGGAGCCGGAGAGCTCGCGCGCCCTGCTGGCGCGGCTGGGCGTGTAGCGGGCCCGCGGCCCGGAGCCAGCGGAAGACCGCCGGCTCCAGGACGGGGCTTCGTGGCTCAGTTGCTCGGGCAGGAGCTGGTGCAGTACGGCATCACCACCGGGCCCCCGGGCGGGATGTACTCCACGCAACACCTCTGCCCGACGGGACAGAGGGGTTCTTCCGGGTCGCACTGCTTCAGGCAGGAACCCCGGACGCAGGTCGTCCCGAGGGTGGGGCAGGTGTAGTTGGGAGGGCCGCAGTAGCCGATTTCCTGCTCCGCGTTGCCGGTCTCCCGCTCGGGCTCGGCCTCCAGGGTGCCACCCCCACAGCCCAGCCCGGCCACCCAGGCCATGGCCGTCAACGCCAGTGCTCGCACGACGGGGTTTCGCAGCATGTCCTGCTCCTTGGTTGGGATGCTCGACGGGGGTCGAGCAGGTGTCTGCCTCGACAGTTTCCCAGGTCTTGGACCCGGGGTGAATCATGCGGGCGTTCTCCCCCGGCACCGAGTGGGGTAGAGGACGCCCATGGACGAGAAGGCGCTGAAGCAGCTCCTCGGGAGCGTGAAGTCGGGTCGCGTGTCGGTGGATGACGCGGTGGGCAAGCTGAAGGACCTGCCCTTCGCGGAGCTGGGCTACGCGACGCTCGATACCCACCGCAACCTGCGCTTCGGCTTCCCCGAGGTGGTGCTGGGCGAGCCGAAGACGGTGGAGCAGCTGCTGGGCATCGTCGGCACGCTGGTGGAGCGCAAGCAGACGGTGCTGGTGACGCGGCTGCAGCCGGACAAGGCGGAGGCGCTGGTGGCGCGCTTCCCCAAGGGCGAGTACCACCCGGTGGCCCGCATCTTCCACCTGAAGCAGGGCAAGGTGCGCGCGGGCCGCGTGGCGGTGGTGACGGCCGGCACCAGCGACATCCCCGTGGCGGAGGAGGCGGCCATCACCGCCGAGGCCATGGGCGCCGAGGTGCGGCGCGTCTACGACGTGGGCGTGGCCGGCATCCACCGGCTGCTGCGGCGGCGCGAGGAAATCCAGGAGTGCCACGCCGCGGTGGTGGTGGCGGGCATGGAGGGCGCGCTGGGCAGCGCGCTGGGCGGACTGGTGGGCATCCCCGTCGTCGCGGTGCCGACGTCCGTGGGCTATGGCGCCAACTTCAAGGGCGTGTCCGCGCTGCTGGCCATGGTGAACTCGTGCGCCTCCAACGTGGCCACGGTGAACATCGACAACGGGTTCGGCGGCGGCTTCTACGCGGCGCTGATTTCGCGGACGAAGGGACGGCGGTGATGCGGCGCATCCTCTACCTGGAGCCGGTGGGCGGCATCGCCGGCGACATGTTCCTGGCGGCGGGTATCGACCTGGGGCTGGCGCCCGCGGACATCGAGGCGGCGCTGCGGGGCCTCAGTGTGCCGGGGTGGAAGCTGGCGGTGCAGCGCGCGGTGCGCCACGCCATCAGCGGCACGCACCTGGACGTGGTGCTGGACGCGCGCGAGGCGCACCCGCACCGGGCCTACTCGGACATCCGCCGGCTCATCGAGGCGGCCCCCACGCTGCCGCCCCGCGCGAAGGAGCGGGCCCTGGCGGTGTTCCGCGCCATCGGCGAGGCCGAGGCGAAGGTGCACGGCGTGTCCATCGACGACATCCACTTCCACGAGGTGGGCGCGGTGGACTCCATCGTCGACATCTGCGGCGCGGCGGTGGTGCTGGAGCTGTTGGGCAACCCCGAGGTGTACGCGGCCCCGCCGCCCCTGGGCAGCGGCAGCATCCGCGTGGCCCACGGCAACATGCCCATTCCGGTGCCCGCCACGCTGGAGTTGCTGCGCGACGTGCCCGTGCGCTTCGAGGGCGTGGGCGAGCTGACGACGCCCACCGGCGCGGCGCTGCTCAAGGTGCTGACGCGCATTGGCCACCCGCCGGACTTCATCGTGGAGAAGGTGGGCTACGGCGTGGGGACGAAGGACTTCCGAGACCGGCCCAACGTGCTGCGCGCGTCGCTGGGGCGGATGGAAGAGGCCCGCACCGAGGGACTCTGGGTGGTGGAGGCGAACCTCGACGACGCCACGCCGCAGCTGCTGGGACACCTCGTGGACAAGCTGCTCGCCGCGGGCGCGCTGGACACGTGGGTGGCGCCGGTGGTGATGAAGAAGAGCCGGCCCGGGCACCTGCTGGGCGCGCTGGTGGAGGGCGGCGCGCGCGAGGCGGTGGTGGACGCGGTGCTGCGCGAGTCCACCACGCTGGGCGTGCGCTACCACCGCGTGGAGCGGCAGGCGCTGGAGCGCGACTGGGTGGAGGTGGAGACGCCGTGGGGGAAGGTCCGCGTGAAGCGCGGCCTGCGCGGTGGCGCCGTGCTCAACGCGCATCCGGAGTTCGAGGACTGCCGCAAGGTGGCCGAGGCCGCGGGCGTGCCCGTGAAGCAGGTGATGGCCGCGGCGGTGGCGGCGCTCGGCCGGACGGAGTGACGCGGCGCCGGGCGCTCAGCGCCTGCCACGACGGAGGGCACCGGGGGGAACGAACAGCGCGACGAGGAACACGGTCAGCATGGCCCCCGCCAGCTGCGTTCCCCCACGGCCGTAGCGCCAGAGGCCCCCGGTCAGGCAGAAGAGCCCGCCGAGCGTCAGCCACCGCAGCAGCGGGTGGGGGATGAGGGACAGCAGCGCGGTGCCCAGGGTCGAGTGCTGGGAGAACATGCGCACCCAGCGCGCCGGCCGCTCCTCGGCGCGGAGCCGCGCGATTTGAAGCTCGAGCTGCTCGGCTTGCTCCCGCCGCCGCTGTTCCTCCTGCTGGCGCAGCGCTTCGATTTCGTCCGCGCGCGTCCGGCTCAGCCCGTGCTTGCGCTCCTGCCAGAGCCGCTCGTTGAATTCGAGCTGCTCCGGGGTCCCCAGGTCCGCGCCGCACACGGTGCACCTCGGCGCGAAGCGGCCGTTCTCGGACTCGCACACCATGCAACGCGGGAAGCGCCGCGTGTCCTCGGGCGCGTCCGCGAGGGCCAGGGGCGCCTCGCCCTTGAAGCGCTCCAGGTGGGTCTCCGGGATGGCGGCCTCGGCGTGGGCCTCCTTGCGCTCCTCCAGGGACTCGAAGCGGCCACCGTCCCGCAGCGGAGTGGACGTCTCCGATTCCGTGCGCTCGCCCCGGGAGCGCTCCAGGTGCAGGAAGCGGGAGAGCTTGGGCGTCATCGGGGACTCCCGGTGGGGGCTCCGGACGAGGCCGGGCGGGTACGGCCCCGGGCCCACTCACGCAGCCGGTCGATGTCCGCCGCCATCGTCACCGACAGGGGGAAGGTGTCCTGGATGGCGCGCACCAGGTGCCGCTGCTCCAGCTCCTTCCCCTCCGCGAAGGCCTCGTACAGCCCGGCGATGACGGCCTGCTCGATTTCCGCGCCGCTGAAGCCCTCGGTGAGCGTGGCCAGCTCCTCGATGCCGAAGCTCGCGGGCTCGCGCTTCCGGCGCTTCAGGTGGATGCGGAAGATGTCCTGGCGCTCGGCGGCCTCGGGCAGGTCGATGAAGAAGATTTCGTCGAAGCGGCCCTTGCGCAGCACCTCGGGCGGCAGGCCGTCGATGCGGTTGGCGGTGGCCACCACGAACACCGGCGCCGTCTTCTCCTGGAGCCACGTGAGCAGCGTGCCGAACACGCGCGCCGACACGCCGGTGTCCCCCGCGCCGGAGGAGGCCACGCCCGACAGGCCCTTCTCGATTTCGTCCACCCACAGCACCACCGGCGCCACGCTCTCCGCCACGCGGATGGCCTTGCGCAGGTTCTCCTCGGACGAGCCAATCAGCCCGCTGAAGATGCGCCCCATGTCCAGCCGCAAGAGCGGCAGGTTCCAGTGGGCGGAGACGGCCTTCGCGGTGAGGCTCTTGCCGCAGCCCTGCACGCCCAGCAGCAGCAGGCCCCGGGGCTCGGGCAGGCCGAACTGGCGGGCCCGCTCTCCGAAGGCCGCGGTGCGCTGGCTCAGCCATGACTTCAGATTCGCGAGCCCGCCCACGTTCCCCAGGCTCTCGTCGGGCGGGTAGTACTCCAGGAGCCCGCTCTTGCGAATCACCTGCCGCTTCTCGTCCTGGATGCGCTTGATGTCATCCGAGGACAGCTTCCCGTCGGTGGCGATGGCCTTGGCGAAGGCGTTCTCCGCCTCCGACAGCGTCAGCCCGAGCGCCGCCTTGATGAGCTGGTCCGCGTGCTCGCGGGACAGCTCGACGGTGGCCTTGTTGTTGCGGCGCACCAGCGCGACGATTTCCTTCAGCAGCCGCAGCAGGTCGTTGTACCCGGGCAGGGGCACGTCGATGACGGAGACCTCCTTCTCCAGCTCGATGGGGATGTGGAGCGAGGGGGACAGGAGGATGACGGTGGTGAAGGTGCTCTTGAGGAAGTGGGCCAGCTCGCGCAGGGCCCGCACCACCTGCTTCTCTTCCAGGAAGGGGTGGAAGTCCTTAAGCACCACCAGCGCGGGCTCGCCGAGCTTCTCGATGGCGGCCAGCGCCTCCAGCGGCGAGCGCGTGTCCTCGGGCAGGGCCGCGGCGCGCGAATTGCCCACGTTGCGCAGGCCCCGGGTGACGGACCAGTGGAAGAGCGCCTTGCCGTGCGCGCGCGCCAGTTCCGTGAGGATGGCGTCCACCCGGTGCTCCTCCCAGGAGACGAGGTAGAGCAGCGGGTAGCGGGCCCGCACGAGGACGTCGAGCTCCTCGAGCCACGGCTCGGTGGGACGGGAGGCGCGGTCGGTGGGGGAAGGGGAGGACGACATGTCGGGCATCTCTCGCGGGCCGGGCGCCCACATCGCGCCGCCGGAGGGTGCATCACGCAATGACCCGGGGGCCTGGCGCAAGGTGGGAGCCCTCCGGATAAGTGCCTCCGGGACAGGACGAAAGCGCGGGGACGCAGGGCAGGCGGGCAGGCGCCCCGGGAGCGGAGGCCCTCAGGCGCCCGGGCGCGGCTCCAGGTGGACGCGGCGGCCCTCCTGCTCGGAGGTCATGGCCGCCGCGAGGATGTCCTGCACGGTGGCGCCGTCCTCCAGCGTGGCCAGCCCGTCGCGGGCCTCGCCCCGGAGCAGGCCGAGGAACCGGCGCGCGACCTCCACGTGCGCCTGGGCCCAGGGCTCACGCTCTCCGGGGCGCGGCTCCACGCCGGGGGCCACGTCGCGCCATTCGCCGTGCTCGAAGCCGCGCACCGGGGACACGCACCAGCCTCCGCGCGACGGCACGTAGCCACCGGAGAAGCCCGCCTCCCAGCCGCGCCCGAGCAGCGTCCAGCCGCCGTGGATGCCCGGCTCCGGGCTCGCCGCGTGGGTGAGCACCAGCACCGCGCCGGAGGACAGCCCCACATGCAGCGCGGCGGTGTGCACGGGCCGGCCGGACAGCGACGCCTGCACCCAGACGGGCGAGGCGCCCGCGAGCCACAGCGCCGCGTCCAGGACGTGGGACACCCCGCCCCAGTCACCCGAGGCGCCGAGCAGCGGCCCGGAGGTGGTGCCGTCGTCCGCGACGAAGCCATTGCGCAGCGTGAGGACGAGGTGGCGCACCGGTCGCTCCGCGAGCCACGCCTTCAGCCCCCGCAGCGGGGGCAGCATCCGGTAGGGGAAGTTGACGGCGCTGGGGCGCGTGGCGGTGCGTGCCCGGGCCAGCAGTGTCCGGGCCTCCGCGGCGGTGCGGGTGAGGGGCTTCTCGCACAGCACCGCGCGGCCGGACTCCAGCGCTGTCTCCACGTGGGCGGCGTGGAGCGAGTCCGGTGAAGCCACCACCACCGCGTCCACGGCGGCGCAGAGCTCACGCACGTCCGTGGTGGCCAGGGGGATGCCCTCGCGCGCGGCCACCTCGCGCGTGTTGTCCGGGCTCCGCCCGCAGAGCGCCGTCAGCTCCGCGCCCGCCGCGCGGAAGGCCCCCACGTGCATGAGGCCCCACTTCGTTCCGATGACTCCGATGCGCACCATGGCGGGAGCTTGCCGTCACATCCACTTGAGCGAGAAGCGCCGCGTGCCGCCCCGCTGCGTCACCTTCACCTCGGTGACAATCTTCCCGAAGCCCATCAGCAGCCCCCGGAAGGTGCCCAGCAGCAGCGCGGAGGGCAGGCGCGAATGGCTCTCCAGCTCCACCGACAGCGGCATGAAGGACACGGTGCGCGTGGAGTCCGACGGCGGCAGCGCCCGCACCATGCCGCGCAGGAGCGCGTCGAAGTCGCCGAACACCTTCTCCACCGAGTCGAAGCCCAGCGCGCGCGCCAGCGGCAACGTGCGCATCGCCGAGCGCTGGGCGATGGCCTCCACCGCCCTGTCCCCCAGCGACGCCTGGAGCTCGCCCACCATGCGCACGTAGTCCTCCCAGGCGTACCACGTGTCGTCGCGCATGCTGTTGATGCGCTGCTGCTGCTGGGGGAAGCGCGAGGAGGCCGCCGTCATCGAGCCGAGGATGGCCTTGAACCAGGCGCCCTGAATCTCACCGGACATACGAGCCTCCTCGGGAGTCTTCCGGTGATTCCACGCCCGGAGTGCTCCCGCCGGCCATCGTCCTTCCGGCCGCGCGTGAAGAGGCGGACGCTCCGGCCCTCCGGCTCGGGACTTCCGTCGCCGGGTGGATGGTGGCCCCGTGGAGCGCAGGACAGCGCGCCCCGGCTACACCGGGAGGCGCACCTGCACACGCGTACCGCCCGGCTCGGACAGGACGCGCAGCTCACCGCCGTGCCGCTCGACGATGCGGCGGCTGATGTCCAGGCCCAGGCCCGCCGCCTGGGGCCTCGTGCTGAAGAAGGGCTCGAACAGGCGCGGCATCAAGTCCTTCGGAATCCCCGGCCCGTCATCCGCCACCTCCACCACCACCCGCGAGGGCTCGGCCCAGGTGCGCAGCCGCAGGCGTCCGCCGCCCTCGCCCAGGGCCTGCAGGGCGTTGAGCACCAGCTGCGTCCACACCTCCTCCAGCGCGCTGCCCTCCGCCTTCAGCCGCGGCAGGCCCCGCTCGTACTGGCGCTCCACGGTGAGCCGGTCTCCCGCCAGCCGGTGGCCCAGCACGGACAGCGTGGCCTCCAGGCCGTCGTGCACGTCCACCTCCTCCACGGGCGCCGCGTCCAGGAAGCTGTACGTCTTCAGCGCGTCCACCAGCGCGGACACGCGCGCCGTGCCGCGCTCCACCTCCGCCAGCAGCACGTCGCCCGTCACCGCGGCCACCAGCCACGCCAGCACGTCGCCCAGGAGCGCCGTGCCCACCCGCGTCTGCACCGACTCCAGCCAGGGCACGTCCAGCCCGGACGCCACGAGCACCGGCGCCGCCTCCCACGCGTCCGACACCCCGCGCGACTCCAGCCAGGAGCCCATCGCCTCCTCGCGCTCGGCCCGCGCCACGGGCGCCAGCGGCGGAGTCGTCCGGCCGCGCTCGGCGGCCTCGCGGGGCAGCGCCAGCAGGGCCATGCGCTGCGCCGAGGACAGCCCGTGCTCGCCCAGCGCCATGGCCCGCGCCGACACCGTCCGCAGCGTCTCCCGCAGCCGCGTCGCGCTCCGGCGCGCGGACGCGGCCGGACTGTCCAGCTCTCCGCCCAGTCCCGCCGCGAGCTGGCCCACGGGCAGCAGCGCCGCCTGCTGACGGGAGCTCACCTCGTTCGGCGCCGAGCGCTGCGAGGCCACCTCCATCAGCCCCCGGCTCAACACCGGCGCCAGGCGGATCAGCTCCCAGAAGGTGGCAGGCTCCAGGCGGAACAGGCGCACGTCCGTCGCCGCGCGGCCCGTGGTGGGGTGGGGCGAGTTCAGGAAGAGGATGAGCTCGCCGAAGAGGTCGCCCGCTTCCAGCGCGCCAGCGGGCACCTCCTGCGAGCCCACGCGGCGCGTCCACTCCGTGCGCCCCTCCAGGATGATGGACAGCCCGTCCGCCGGGGCCCCCTGCGCGGCGATGCACGTGCCCGCCGCGAAGTGGAGCTGCCGGCCATGACGGGCCATCCACTGGAGCTGCTCGTCCGTGAGTCTGGCGAACAGGGGAACCCGGCGCAGCGCTGTGACGATGTCCTCACGACTCATACGCTCCCGATGCTGCCTCGCCCCGGGTGGGTGTCCAACTCCCGACCACACGTTCGAGACCGGGGGGACGGCCGCCCGGCTGCCCGCCGGGCCCGGGTGCCCACCGCCGGGACGGCCGGGACGCTAGGGCCCGCAGGCCGTCTCCGCGTTGTTCTGGATGTCGCGGTCCTGGACGGGCCCCGTGTACACGCTGTCCGCGAGCGACGTGGCCAGGCAGCCGGGGAGCTTCGGGTTGTCCGTGACCCAGAAGAAGGAGCTCACCTGGACCAGCCCGCTCAGGCCCAGCTGAGTCAGCTCCGGGTTCTCCTGCACGACCAGCCCGTCCAGCTCTCGCAGGCCGCTGAAGGGCGCCAGGCTCGTCAGCCCGGCGCTGCGGCTGACGTTCAGGACTCCCAGCCGCAGCAGCCGGCTGAAGACCGACACGTCGGTCAGCAGCGGGTTGTCGCTGAGCTGCAGATAGGCTCCCACGCTCACCAGCATGGGGAACTCCATCAGGAACTTCAGCTTCGGGTTCTCGGTGATGCCGAAGTCCCTGTCCACGGCCTGGAGGCTCCTCATCGGCCCTACCCACTCCAGCGACGCGTTGCGGTGGATGATGATCCTGCCCACGAGAAAGAGGGAGCCCAGCGTGAAGTCCTGGAGGGCGGGGTTCTCCGTCAGCGACAGGGTGCCGCCCACGGTGTTCAGGTTCAGCTCCGCCGTGCTCCGAAGGGAGGCGTTGTTGGCGATGATGACGTCTTCGCCGACCGTCACCAGGCCCTCCAGGCCCAGGAAGGTGATGAGCGCGTCGTTGTCGACGAGCCGAACCGAGCCGGCCACCGTCCGCAGGCTGGAGAAGGGCACTGCCCCCAGGGCGGCATTCCCTTCGATGACCAGGGAGCCCGTCAGGTCGGTGAGGTACGAGAACCTGCCTCCGCCACCCAGGACCGGGTTCGAGCTCACGGAGACGTTGTGGCGCGGAGCCACCGCGTCCAGCCCGAACAGCGACGTGAGCTTCCCATTGGTTCTCACCGTCAGGTCGGTGCCCACGCGGACCGGGTAGGGGGGAGTCGGGCCGGCCGGGCCGACCCGCAGCAGCTCCAGGTTGGCGTTGTCGGCCACGTACAGGGCCTCGCCCACGGAGCGCAGGCCCGCGAGGTCCACGCGCGTCAGGGCGGGGTTGCCGTCGATGCTCAGCGAGCCCTCCACCGACACGAGGCCGGGGAGCACCACCTCCGTGAGCGGCGAGTTGGCGATGATGAGCGAGCCCCGGATGTGGGAGATGGCCGAGAGCGCCGCGAAGTCCGCCGCGTCGCGCACCAGGTACATGCCGTCATAGGTGGCCGTGGGCTGGCACACGTACGTGGTGCCGAGCACCTCGTTGGGGCCGAACTCCCCGTCCATGTTGATGTCCCGGCCGGCCTGCACCGCCGTGCCACCCATGGGGCAGCGCTCGCCCGCCGGCTCCGGCTGCTGGCGGACCCGGGCCTGGCTCACGCTCACGCAGATTTCGAGGGAGGCCCGCACCTCCGTGTCGTCGAACACGCCGTCCCGGTCCAGGTCCACGGCGGCCTCGACGAGGGCGCCGGGCTTCGGGCAGACGGTGTAGTTCGTCGCGACGTCGCGCACCCGCGTCAGCACCGGCGCCGGCTCCGAGCAGCCATACACCTCGCGGGTGATTTCCGCGTCGTCCAGCAACTGGTCGCCGTCCAGGTCTACTCCGGCGTGGGATACCACGCCTCCGTGCGTGCACTGCGCTCCGGAAGCCACCTGCCGCGTGCGCACCAGCACGTTCGGGACGGTGGTGGCGCAGACGTAGTCGGTGGCCGTCACCTCGCTGTCGTCGAGCACGCCGTCGTCATCGAGGTCCAGGCCGGTCAGCACCGCCTGTCCGCCATGCGCGCAGTGAAGCCCTGGCGGCTCCGGCCGGAGGGAGGAGCGCGCGCTGAAGCAGGAGTACGTGGTGGTCCTCACCTCGTCGTCGTCGAGCACGCCGTCGTCATCGAGGTCCAGGCCGGTCAGCACCGCATGCCCGCCCTGGGGGCAGTTGGCGCCCGCGAGCTCGGGGCGCATCCGCGTGGCGGGGGGATGCTGCTTCACGAGCTGCTCCAGCTCGATGCCGTCGCAGCCGGCCGTCAGGAGCCACAGGGCCATCCAGGTCCAACGCATGGTGCGGCTCCTCCGGTGGTGGGGCGTGTCCGTCCGTCCTTCAATCGTCGCAGGAGGCGGTGTCGTCATTGTCGCTGATGCGCAGCAGGTCCGGTGTGCCCGTGTAGACGGCGGAGGCAAGCCGGGTGGCCAGACAGGTGGGCAGCTTCGGGTTGTGGGTGACGGTGAGCGCCTGGTTCACCCGCTGCAGCGCGCTCAGTCCGAGCTGGGCGAGGCTGGCGTTCTCCTCCAGGGTGAGGCCCCCCACCTCCTGGAGGCGCTCGAGTCCCTCCAGGCTCCACAGCGCGTCGTTGTGGGTGACGTGGAGGCTCCCTCCGATGGACCGCAGGTCCGGCAGCGACAGGTTCCGCAGCACGCCGTTGTTGGCGACCTGCACCGGCCCGTTCACATGGGTGAGGACCGGGAAGGGAAGCTCCGCCAGCTCGTCATTGCCGGAGACAACGAGGGAGCCGCTGAGGGTCTCGACGCGCTGGAAGGCGGCTGCTCCCAGGATGGACTCGTACTCCAGCGCGTCGTTGTCCTGGAGGATGACGCTCTTGCGGGGGGACACGAGGCTGACCCCGCCCAGGCTCTTCAGCACGGGATTGGAGCTCAGCTCCAGGCTCGACTCCACCCACACCGTCTCGTTGGCGCCGAGCACCAGGTCCTTCAGGAGCGGGTTGCCCTTGACGACGAGGTCCTGCTGCACGAAGCGCAGGTTGGGCAGCTCCAGGCGCTTCAGGGCCGGGTTGTTGGAGATGTGGAGCTGGCCCTCCACCGTCGTGAGGCGCGGCAGGACCAGCTCGGTCAGCGTGTTGCTGATGACGCTGAAGTTGCCGCGGATGCGCGAGATGCCCTCGAGCGCCGCGAGGTCCGCCTCGCTCCGCACCGGGTAGCTTGCCTCGTACGAGTGCAGGGCGTTGCACACGTAGATGGGCGCGCCGGTCTCGTTGCCGCCCAGCTCGCCGTCGCCGTTCGAGTCCCAGCCCGCCATCACCCGCGTGCCCCCCATCAGGCACCGCGAGCCGGCCGGCTCGGGGGTCTGCCTCACCACCACCGCGGCCGAGGTCGCGCAGAAGTTCGCCCGGCCCCGGGTCTCGGCGTCATCCAGCTCGCCATCCCGGTCCAGGTCCGGACCCGCTTCCACGATTGTGATGGGAATGGCGCACACATAGGGCACCGGCGCGCCCGAGCGGATGCGGGTGAGCACCTGCTCCGGCTGCATGCAGCCGTACACCTCCCGGGTGACCTCGCCGTCCTCCAGTGTCCCGTTGCCGTTCGTGTCATGGCCCGCGCGGGAGACCTGGCCGCCGTGGAGGCACTGCGCTCCGGAAGGCACCTCGCGGGTGAGGACCAGCACGTCGGGGAAGGGGGTGACGCAGAGGTACTCGGAGGCTGTCACCTCGGCGTCCTCGAGCACGCCGCTGCCGTCCACGTCGATGCCCGTCTGGAACACCTGCCCCCCGAGCGAGCAATGCGCGCCGGCCGGCTCCGGCTGCCTGCGGGTCAGCGCCACGGCGCAGGCATACTCGGTGGTCGTCACCTCGCTGTTGTCGAGCACGCCGTCGTCATCGAGGTCCAGGCCGGACTGCAGCGCGTGTCCCCCCTGGGCGCAGTTGGGGCCCCGGGGTTCCGGAACCATGCGCGTGCGCGAGGCGTGTTGCTTCACGAGCTGCTCCAGCTCGATGCCATCGCAACCGGCCACCAGGGCCCATACCGCCATCCAGGTCCAGCGCATCGTGGGGGTCCTCGGGAGCGGACCGTTGTCCGCCCCGTGTCTCACCGCTCGCAGGCGGCCGCGTCGTCGTTGTCGCTGATGCGCGGCTCGGACGGGCCCACGTAGAGGTTGAGGAGCGGGGTGGCCAGGCAGGTGGGCAGCCGAGGGTTGTGGGTGATGACGAGCTCCCCGTACACCCGCTCCAGCCTGTCGAGCGCGAGCCGGGTGAGGTTCGCGTTCTCCGTCACGTCCAGCACGCCGACCTCCTGGAGCCCGAGGAAGTCCCTCAGGTCCTCGAGTGATTCATTGCGCCGCAGCGTCAGGGACTTCAGCCGGGGCAGCTCGGACAGCGGCTTCAGGCTGGTCAGCAGCGGGTTGTCCAGGACAGACACCTGGTCGACCAGCTGGAGGCTGTTCAGGCCGCGCAGGCCGAGCAGCTTCGGGTTGTTCAGGAGGGCGAGCTGGAGGCCGATGTCCCGCAGGAGGGGCATGTCCCCCACCCACTCCAGCCCGGCGTTGGCTTCGACGAGGAGCGCGCCCACGCGCGACAGGGCCGGCATTCCCTCGGTGGTCCGCAGCGCGGCGTTGTGGCTGACGTTCAGCGGGCCGTTCACCCGCTCCAGCGTGGGCAGCCCGGTGAGGCCTTCCAGCGCGGCGTTGTGGGTGATGGCGAGCGCCCCGTCGACGGACCGCAGGCTCGTCAGCGCCAGGTCCCGCAGTGCGGCGTTGTCCTCGACCCGCGCGTTGCCACCCACGTGGACGAGGCTGGAAAAGGGCAGGACGCTCAGCGAGTCGTTGCCCGTGACCTGGAGGTCCAGGAGGGCGTCCACCTTGAGGAAGCCCTCCATGTCCGGGGTGAACTCCAGCGCGTCGTTCTCCTGCAGGAAGACGCCGCGGCGGGGGGACACGAAGGAGAGCCCGCCCAGGCTCTTCAGCCGGGGGTGGGACTTCAGCACCAGGTTCGCCTCCACCCACAGGGTCTCTCGAAAGGCGCCCCCGAGCACCAGGGTCTCCAGCAGGGCGTTGGACTCGACGAGGAGGTCCTCCCGCACGAAGCGCAGGTTGGGCAGCTCCACGTGCGTCAGGGCCGGGTTGTTGGAGAGGGTGAGCTGGCCCTCCACCGTGGTGAGGCCCGGCAGGTGCAGCTCGGTCAGCGCCGTGTCCGCGACGGTGAGGTGGCCGCGGATGCGGGAGAAGGCCGCGAGTGGCGCGAGGTCCGCCGGGCTCCGCACCACGTAGCTGCCCTCGTAGGTGTGGAGGGGCTGGCACAGGTAGGTGGACGCGTTGGACTCGCTCTCGCTCAGCTCGCCGTCGCCGTTCAGGTCCACGCCCGCCACGAGCTGGGTGCCCCCCGCCACACAGCGCGCGCCGGCGGGCTCGGGGACCAGCCTTGCCCGCACCAGGCTCGCTATCGCGCACATGGGCAGCCGGCCCCGGGCCTCGGTGTCGTCCAGCACGCCGTTCCGGTTCTCGTCCGGACCCGCTTCCACCACCGTGCTCGGTCCGGGGCAGACGTAGGGCGGCGGTTGGGACCCGCGGGTGCGGAGGAGCATCGTCTCCGCCTCCGTGCAGCCGTACACCTCGCGGGTGACTTCGGCGTCGTCCAGCACGCCGTTGTCGTTCGTGTCGTGGCCGGAGCGGAACACCTGCCCGCCGCGGGGGCACTGCTCCCCGGGAGGCACCTGCCGGGTGGTCATCAGCACACCGGCAATGGCGGTGTCGCAGAGGTAGAGGGTGTCCGTCACCTCCCTGTCGCCCAGCACGCCGTCGTCATCGAGGTCCAGGCCGGACAGGACGGCGTCGCCGCCGTTCGGGCAGCGGATTCCGGCCGGCTCCTTCAGCACCCGCGTGGCCGGGGAATGCTGCTTCACGAGCCGCTCCAGCTCGATGCCGTCACAGCCCGCCGCCAGCATGAGCACCACCACCCAGGTCCATCTCATCGGCGTCACTCGAAGCCCCCTGGCAGGAGGGGATTCCATCCGTCGGGAAGAGGCGGGGGAGGACACGAGGCCGTGGAGTCGTTGCCGGAGGTCCGCGCCGGCTCCTCCGTCCCGGTGTACACGCGGGTGGCGAGCCCGGTGGCCAGGCACGTGGGCAGCCTGGGGTTGTTCTCGATGATGAAATACGCGCTCACCTGCTCCAGCCCGTCCAGCTGGAGCGTGGTCAGCTTCGCGTTGTCCGCGACGAGCAACTGCTCCAGCGAGCGCAGGTGGCCCAGGTCACGGAGGCTCGTCAGCGAGGGGTTGGTGTTCACGCCCAGGGCCCGCACGGACTGGAGATTCCCGAGGCCCGACAGGTCGGTCAGCAGCGGGTTGTGATGGATGTACAGGCTGTCCACGCTCCAGAGATGGAGCGGGCCCAGGGCCTGCAGCCTCGCGTTCTCTCCAATGGAGAGGCTGTCCAGCGTCCGCAGGCTGGGGAAGCCCGTCACCGTCTCCAGGTCCGGGTTGCGGGCGAGGAGGAAGGTGCCCAGGCTGCTCAGGGTCTCCATGCCCTTGGTGGAGCGCAGGTGCTCGTTCTCCACCACCAGGAGCCCGCCGTTGATGGTGGTGAGCTCGGGCATTCCGGACAGGTCCAGGAGGCTGCTGTTGCCGGCGACCTCGAGGTCACCGGAGATGCCCAGCAGCGCTGGAAGCCCGAGGGAGGGCAGCGCGGTGTTGGCGGTGATGCGCACGTCGCCGCGCACGTGGTTCAGGTTGGGGAAGGGCAGGTGCTGCAGGGACACGTTGTCGGCGACGATGATGGAGCCCGGGTGCTGGCGGATGTTGTCGAAGCTCCCCGCGGTCTCGAGGGCGTCGTTGTTGCGGATGACGACGTCCCGGCGCGGCTGTGCGTTCCTCAGTCCGAACAGCGTGGGGAGCCAGAGGTTGTTCTCCACGCGCAGGTCGCCTTCGATCCACAGCGCCGGCCCCGGGCTGACCCGCGAGCCGAGCAACAGCGTCGTCAGGTTCCCGTTGCCGTCGATGACGACGTCCCGCTCCACGAGGCGCAGGCCGGTCATCTCCAGGCGCGTCAGGGCCGTGTTGCCCTGGACGAAAATCTCGCCCTCCACCATCAGCAGCGCGGGCAGCTCCACCTCCGTGAGGGGCGTGGTGCTGATGCGGACGTCGCCGCGGACGCGGCCGATGCCCCGCAGCACCGCGAGGTCCGCCGCGCTGTGCACCTCATAGGTCCCGTCGAAGGTGCGCAGGGGCTGGCAGACGAAGGCCGTCGAGGACACTTCCGGGTCCTCCAGCGTTCCGTCTCCATCCGTGTCCAGCCCCACGTCCACCCGCGTGCTCCCTGTGCCACAGTGGGCGCTCTCGGGCTGCGGCTGCAGGCGGTACTTCACCTGGCCCGAGTCGAGGCAGGCGAGGGTGGCGGCGGTGCGCTCCGCGTCGTCGAGCACGCCATCGCGGTCCAGGTCCAGCCCGGCTTCCACCCGCGTGGCCGAGGGGAAGCAGGACTCGTCAGAGGTCGGGGTGAAGCGGACGACGACGGGGGAGGCCTCCTCGCAGCTGTACACCTCGCGGGTGACCTCCGCCGCGTCCAGGGCCCCGTTGCCGTTCGTGTCCTGGCCGGCGCGGGACACCTGGCCACCCCGGGGGCACTTCTCTCCGGGGAGCACCTTCTCGTTGAGCAGGAGCACGTCCGGAAGGTCGGTGTCGCAGATGTAGAAGGTGCGCCGCACCTCCGCGTCGTCGAGCTGGCCGTCCTCGTCGGCGTCCAGGCCCGTCAGCACCTCGCTGCCGCCGAGGACGCAGTTGCCGCCCGGTGCCTCGTCGCGGCTGATGGAGAGCGGCTCCTGCTGCTTCACGAGCCGCTCCAGCTCGATGCCGTCACAGCCCGAGGCCAGCGCGAGCACCGCCCCCCACGTCCACCGCATGAACCCGTGCTTCATCGCGCTCCCCGCTTCAGCGCCGCAGCGCCAGCTCCACGCCGAAGGACCGGTCCCACGCGTCGTCCCCGTCCACCGTGACCCGGTCCCAGGACAGCGTGGCCGCCAGCCGCAGCCGCAGTCCCGCCACCGTCCCCGTCAGTCCCGCCGCCGTGTGCGTGGTGAGCGTGAAGGGGTCCCCCATGCGCACCGAGCCCCGCGTCACACCGACCAGGCCCCAGCCCGCGCCCGCCTCCAGGAACAGCGGCGTGCGGTACAGCCCCTCCGTGCCCAGCAGTCCCTGCACCGTGGCGCGGTGCATGCGCATGCCGTCGCGCGCCACCGGCGTCAGCGCGTAGGTGCCGCGCACGCCGTAGTAGAGGTACGGCCTCAGCTCCGAGTGGAACGCCACGCTCGGACCGGTGGCGAAGGTGCGCAGCCCCAGCGGCGCCTGCAGGGCCGTCAGGCCCAGGTTCCACCCACGCGTCGCGGCGTCCCGCAGGAGCAGGTGCGACGGCGTGCCCCCTTCCGCGGGCGGGAAGGCGCGGCCCAGGTTCACCGGCACCAGGCCCGCGGCGGCGACGTATTGCTCGTAGAAGAGCTTGTCCAGCGGCACCGCGAACAGGCCGCGGCGCAGCGCCTCCTCGGCGGGGCCGCGCTCCTGCAGCTCGCGCGAGGCCATCCGCGGAATGCCCGTGGCCAGCTCCGCGAGGGTGATGCGCGCCTCGGCGGTGGGGGTGCGCACCCAGTACACGTCGCGCTCGGGCAGCCGCAGCAGCACGTACTGGTCTTCCGAGCGGCGCACGTCCGCCAGGCGCCGGCCGTCCGCGTCCTCCACGGAGATGCGCGAGTGCTGGAAGCCCGAGGGCAGGGTGAGGCTGGGGCCCCTGGGCGCGGGGCCCACCAGCGGTCGCCTGGGCTCGCGCGTGGGCGCGAAGGCGTGGAGGGTCAGCCGCGCGGGCAGTCCCTTGACGCCCTGGAGCGACGCGGAGACGAAGGCGCCCAGCTCGCTGTACTCCACCTGCCCGTCGCCGTTGATGTCCGCCGCGCCCATGAGGCCCGAGCGCGCCACGTGGCTGAAGACGCCGGCGCGGATGCGGGACCACTCGTGCGTCTCGCCGTCGTCGCTCTCGGCGAAGATGGCGCCCACGCTGGGCCGGGTGGCCAGCTGCTCGCGCGCGAGCATGCCGCGCAGCTCCGCCAGCACCGCCGCGTCCGTCTGTCCGCCGCGGCTGCCCACCACGCCGGAGGCGCGGCACGCGTCCACGATGACGTGCGTGAAGTCCGAGGCGAGCGGGTCCACCACGTCCGAGTAGAGGCTCGCCTTGTCCAGCCGGCCGCCCGCGAGGGTGAAGTAGGCGCGTCCGGCCTCGTCCGTGTTGCCGTGGCCCACGTACACCACGAGCACGTCCGTCTGCCGTCCCAGCTCGTCGTCGGCGAGGCTGGCGGCGCGCAGCCGGGCCACCTCGCGCTTCACCTCGTCCGGCGTGGGCGGACGCGCGCCCGCCAGAACAGGCCGATTCCCGGCACGCGTCACCGCGTCCGGGTCGACCAGGAGCGTCGTCTCCACGCCCATGCGCTGGAGCGTCTCCGCCCACAGCACGCCGTCATCATCCGCGAAGCGCAGGTCCGGAAGGGAAGGGTCGTCACTGCCGTTGTGGGCAATGACCAGGGCGCGTCGCACCACCCCTTCCGCCGAGGCGCTGCTCGTGGCGAGCAGCCCGCAGGCACCGAGGAGCAGTCCCAGCTTTCTCATGGGCCATCCTCTACCTTGACCTCCTGCTTGAGCACCACCACCCCCCCGTCCTGCTCGCCGCGCAGGGCCGCCAGGGCCGCGACCGGGCGGTCCGCGAAGGCGGCCGTCACCTCCACCGCGCCCGGCTGCTGGGGCATGGGGACGGTCAGCTCCAGGGGGCCTTCCTTCCCCGGGGCGCCGGACAGGACGAAGGGCCCCGCCGTCACCTCGGCCTTCTTCGCGCCCCGTACCTGTACGGCCACGTGCGAGTAGGGGGCGTTGCCACCGGCGGCGAAGGCCAGCATCGCGCCCGACTTGCAGGCGTCTCCCGCGTGCAGCTCGCGCATGGGCTGTCCGGCCGCCGCGCAGAAGATGCGCAGCGCCACGCCCGGCGGGGGCGTGCCCTCTCCACGGGCAGTGAACTCGTGGGCGTTCGGGGTGTTCGTGGCGGGCGGCACCACCACCACCGCCAGGAAGACGGCGGCCACCGCGCCGGCCAGCAGCGCCAGCGAGGACCACCGCGCCGGCGCCTCCTCGGCGGGAGCCGCCGCGGCCAGGGCCGCCGCCAGGCCGCCCTCGGTCAGCGCGTGCCGCTCCATGGAGGAGGGCTGGTCCAGGTCGCCCTCGAGCGCGCGGTGGGCGCGGACCCACTGCTCGTACCGGGCGCCGCAGCGGGCGCAGCCGTGCGCGTGGCGCAGCAGGCGGGCGGACTCGGCCGGGGCCAGGACTCCCTGGGACCAGCGCGTCAGGCTGGCGTCGATGTGTCGCTCGTACCACCTCATGATGGCATGCTCCCTATTGCGCACAGGGCCATTGAGGCCAGGAGGACTCCCAACTCCATCCGCCCGGGCTCGAACGAGGTGTCCAGCCAGCCCGAGGCCTTCAAATGCTCGGTGAACTGCGTCCGCAGCCGCTTCTCGCGCACCCGCACCTCTCCCCGGGTGAGCTGGAGCTTCTCGGCGGCGGACTCCTGCGAAAGTCCTTCCACGAAGCGCAGCTGCGCGAGCGCGCGGCCCTCTTCCGGCAGCGCGTCCAGGAACTGGCGCACCAGCGCGCGCACCTCGGTGCCCAGCGCCTCCTCCTCCGGGCTGCGGCCCTCGGTGGGCAGGTGGCTCAATTCGGGCGCGTCGTCCATGGGGACGGCCTCGCGCGCCACGCGCCCGGAGGCGCGCATCAAATCAATGGCCGTCGAGCGGGCCACCGTCAGCAGGAAGCCCAGGTAGGGGCGGACCCCGTCGTAGGCCTGGCGCATGTTGGGCCGGAAGGCCCGGACGAAGGTCTCCTGGTGCGCCGCATCCAAATCCAGCGCGGAGAGCGCCACCGTGCGCGTTCCCCCCTCCCCACCCACCGCGAACCGCCGGGAGAGGTAGCGCAGCACCTCCGGCGAGTACTTCCGGTACACCTGCGTGAGGACGGCCGCATCGCCGCGGCGGAAGGCCTCCAACACGGCCCTGTCGTTTCCTGGCAGCACGGACACTCCCGGTCCCTATCGAGCGGCCCGGGGCCCCGTGCCCTGCGCCATCCGTTTCCCTCACAAAAAGAGATACGGAGCGTGCTCGAATTCTGGGTCGTGCCGATGGACGAAGACCGGGCGATTTCTTGAGCGATTCGGCGGAATTCGTTGTCCGGGCGCGGTGATATGGGCGCAAACGACAGGGGTGGGTGCTGCTCCCTCCACGGGAAGCAGCACCCACCGCGACTCAGCCGGGCTGGGGCAGGGGCCACGCCGGGAACTCCCGGGCCCACGCCGCGCGGACGCGGGCGAGCAGGTCCTCCCTCCCCGTGGGGCGGGTCGCCCACCAGCCGGAGTTGAGGAGGAAGGGGGCCGGGCAGGCGCGGATCAACTCCTGGAGCCGGGCCTCAGCGCCGCCCGTCCGCTCGAGCAGCGCCGCCACCTGCGACTCCAGCGGGCCCAGCGGCGAGTCCGGCCCCCGGTAGCCCGGGCCATACCAGACCTCCAGGAAGCGCACCGGGCCCACCAGCCGGGCGTTGAACTCCGCCAGCTCCTCCGCCGGCACCCACAGCTCCTGGTGCCCACGCCCGCCCACCGTCCGCACGGGGAAGCGGGCGAGGTACGCCGCGTCCACGTCGAAGGCGGTGACGAGGCCCACGTGCCCCGAGCCCGCGTCCGGCGCGTTCCAGTCGCGGGCAATCTGCCGCGCGTAGTCCGCGTTCATCACCGGGTAGAAGATGGGCTGGTCCGGCAGCCGGGGAGGAAAGCCCGAGCAGCCGCTGGCCAGCACGAGCTCCGACTCCCTCAGGCCCACCGGGCGGTACAGCGTGAGCGTCTCCACCATGGCGGCCCCCTCCTTTATATGCGGGGTGCGCCCTGTCACCGGGGGACGTCCCCCGGCGCGGGCTGGCTTGCTGCCGACGCGGCCCGGGTGCGACGCCTGACGCCCGCACGGACTCCACGCGGTTGGCCACCCAGGTGACGTTGTACGTCGTGCCGGCCGCGAGCGTCTCACCGCCGTTGGGCGCGGTGAGCCGCGGTTAGCGCAGGCCGTTCGGGTTGAAGTCGTAGCGGCTGAGGATGGGGTAGTGGTCGGACGTGGTGCTGCTGTAGCGGGTGATGGCCGGCCGCATCGACGTCACGGAGTTGGCGACGTAGGCCGCGGCCATCTCGTTGGAGGCGAGCTGGTGGTCGATGAAGGCCGGGCGGCTCGCCGTGCTGCGGATGCCCGCCAGGGACAGGGCCTGGGTGGGGAAGACGTAGTCCGCGGTGTCGTTGACGAAGTCCCGGAAGGGGGTATCCAGCCCGCCCACCGTCGAGACATCCACGTCGTCGTTCCAGTCCCCCACCACCATGACCCGCTGCGTGGGCAGCTGGGCGTCCAGATAGTCCTTGAGCCACCCGGCCGCGGCCCGCCGCCGCTGATAGTCCTCCGTGGGGTCGTCGCTCGTCGTGGCCTTCAGGTGCACCACCAGGAGCGTCATGTCCACGCTGGCGCCATCGCGCGTGATGCGCAGGTCCACCCGCAGGGGGGGTCTCCCGGCGAAGTCGTTGCTGTACTGGGTCAGGACCACTCTCGCCTGCAGCACCCTCACCACGTCCGACTTGAAGAGCACGCCCAGCTTCTGGTCCCTGGCGTCGTAGTAGCTCGTGCCGGCCGAGACACGGCTGGCGTCGTTCGCGAGGAAGCCGTCGTAGCCGGGCAGCTGGGCCTTCAGCTCGTTGAACCGGTCCGTGTTGACGATTTCCGCCAGGCCCCAGATGTCCGCGCCGGCGTCGGCGATGACGGCCTGGACGTTGGCGAGCTGCAGCGGCTCATCGCTGGGGCCGAACATCGGGTCCCCGAACCACTCGATGTTCCAGTTGGCCACGGAGACGGGGAAGCTGTCCGTGGGCAGAGGTCCCCCATCCGGCTGCTCCCCGGGGGAACCCACCCGCAGCGTCACCCGGGCCTCGGCCCAGACCCCGCTGCCGTCCTGCACGCGCAGGGTGAGGGGATGGATGCCGCTCCCCTGGGGAACGCCGCTCAGCACCCCGTCCTGGCTGAAGTTCAGCCCCATGGGCAGCGAGCCCTCCGCGACGGACCAGCGCAGCGGCGGCCGGCCGGTGGCGGCGAAGGTGTGCAGGTAGTTGCTGCCCGTGGTGGCGAAGGGAGGCTCGGCGCCGGACACCGCCGGCAGGGGCCAGATCTTCAGCGCGTAGGTTCGGACGTCCTCGTGGCCATCCGCGTCCTGCACGCCCACGGTGAGCGTGTAGTCGCCCGGCTCGGTGCCCGGTCCCGTCAGCCGCGCCTCGGCCGTATAGA
This sequence comes from Pyxidicoccus fallax, assembly GCF_012933655.1. Taxonomy (GTDB): domain Bacteria; phylum Myxococcota; class Myxococcia; order Myxococcales; family Myxococcaceae; genus Myxococcus; species Myxococcus fallax. The sequence continues at coordinate 43,391 of NZ_JABBJJ010000019.1, forward strand.
AGGAGAAGCCCGGCGGCGGCGTGCCCACGAACGAGTAGCGCAGCGGCGGGGTGCCGCCCGTGGCCGGCAGCATCGCCTCGTAGGGGACGCCCACCGTGGTGGGCGACAGCTCGACGGCGGGCAGCATCGGGCCGTTCGGGTCGCTACGACCCGAGGAACAGGCGCTCAGCAGGACGAGGACGGCCAGCGTCCCGGTCACTCGAACAGACAACATGTCGGTGGGCTCCAGCGCGAGCCCTGGGGTCGGGGGCTCGGCGCGCGCATTCTACCAGCAGGGAAGGCAATGGTCGCGTGCGCCGTTCGTGAGTCCAGAAAGCCCAGGAAGGTTTTGCGCTCCCGGCGGGTGTGGAGTGGCATGCTTCGCGACGGGGGGCCCCGCCGCCCCACGGAGGACACAGCAATGGCCGAGAAGTGGGACAAGCAGCTGATGGACTTCCTCAAGCGCACCGGTGACGAGCTCAAGCGCACCACCGATGACCTGCGCGGCGAGGCCCAGCGCCTCCTCAAGGAGGTGAAGGACCCGCAGAACCAGACCAAGGTGAAGGAGGGCCTGGAGCAGCTGCGGACCTGGGCCACCGTCACCAGCAAGGTGGCGACGGAGAAGATTGAATCCGCCGTGAAGCAGGTGGAGGGCGCCGTGGAGCGCGCCTTCAAGCCGGAGGACGGCGCGGGACAGGCCCCGGCCTCGGCGGCGGAGGCGAAGGCCCGCCCGGCCGCTTCCTCCGGGGGCAATGCCGACCCCGGCGCCTCCGGGGCCCCGAAGGCCGAGCCTCGCACCGCCAGGAAGGCGGGCAACAAGTCGATTGGCCGCAAGAAGGCCGCCGCCAAGGGGGCCACCTCCCGCCCGGCCGCCAAGGCCGCCAAGAAGGGGAACGCGGCTTCCAAGAAGACGATTGGGAGAGCAAGGAAGCCCACTGCCGGGGCGTGAAGTTCCGTTGCAAATGAAGCGGCCTGCTCGTACTCCTGGGCTGGGTACTGGCGGGCCCGCCCCGCTGTTGGATCGGCTGGCGGCGCATGAGATAGTGCGCGCCGTGGCCGGCGCTAACGAGAAGGGCAGCATCCAGACGGACATCGGTCAGGACGTCATCGACGCGGCGGTGCGCAGCGTCGAGCGTCACATGGACCCCGACGAAGAGGTGACCGTCATCGAGGTGCAGGCTTCCGAGCCTGCCTCCGCGGAGACCTCCGACGTTCCTCCCCCCGAGGGTGGCTCCGCCGCCCCCAGCGCGACGCCCGAAGAGGTGGAGGCGCTGCGCCAGGAGGTGGAGTCGCTCAAGGCGCAGCTGGAGTTCAGCCAGGCCAAGGGCCGCGAGACGATGGAGCGCCTGCGCGAGGCGCACGAGCGCGCCAAGGAAGCGCAGGAGCGCACCGTGCGCGCCGCCGCGGACCTGGACAACTACCGCAAGCGCGCCTTGAAGGAGAAGGAGGAGGTCCAGCGCTTCGGCTCGGAGAAGCTGCTCAAGGACCTGCTCCCCGTCATGGACAACCTCGACCGCGCCCTGGAGGCGGCGGCGAAGTCTCCGGACATCGACAGCTTCCAGAAGGGCGTGGCCATGACGCGCAAGTCCTTCGAGGACGCGCTCGGCCGCCATGGCGTGAAGTCCTTCAGCGCGAAGGGGCAGCCCTTCGACCCGCGCATGCACGAGGCCATCCAGCAGGTGGAGACGGCGGACGTGCCCGCCGGCCACGTGGCCTACGAGGTGGTGCGCGGCTTCTATCTGAACGAGCGGCTGGTGCGTCCGGCGCTCGTCGTCGTCGCCCGGGCTCCCGCGCCCGTGGAAGCGACACCCGTCACTCAACCGGCGGAGGTCGCGGCGACCTCCCCGTCCAGCGATGAGGGGGCCTCCACGCCCCCGCAGTCCGAGAACTCTTCCGGGGGGAGTCAGTAAGCGTCATGGGCAAGGTGATTGGAATCGACCTTGGGACGACCAACTCGTGCGTCTCCGTCATGGAGGGCGGCGAGCCGGTGGTCATCCCCAACAGTGAAGGCAGCCGCACCACGCCTTCCATGGTGGGCTTCACCGACTCCGGCGAGCGCCTCGTGGGGCAGATCGCCAAGCGGCAGGGCATCACCAACCCGGAAAACACCGTCTTCGCGGTGAAGCGGCTCATCGGCCGCAAGTTCGACTCGCCCGAGGCGAAGAAGGCCATCGGCGTGAGCTCGTTCCGCGTGGCCTCCAGCCCCAACGGGGACGCGTGGGTGGAGATTCGCGGCAAGGGCTACAGCCCGCCGGAAATCTCGGCCATCGTGCTGATGAAGATGAAGCAGACGGCGGAGGACTACCTCGGCGAGCCCGTCACCGAGGCCGTCATCACCGTCCCGGCCTACTTCAACGACAGCCAGCGCCAGGCCACCAAGGACGCCGGCCGCATCGCCGGCCTCAACGTCCTGCGCATCATCAACGAGCCCACGGCGGCGGCCCTGGCCTACGGCCTGGACAAGGTGAAGGACGGCGGCACTGAGCGCATCGCCGTCTACGACCTCGGCGGCGGCACGTTCGATATCTCCATCCTGGAGCTCAACGCCGGCGTCTTCGAGGTGAAGAGCACCAACGGCGACACGTTCCTCGGCGGCGAGGACTTCGACCAGCGCCTCATCGACTACCTCGCCAAGCGCTTCGCCGAGCAGAACAACGGCCTGGACCTGCGCAAGGACCGCATGGCGCTGCAGCGCCTGAAGGAGGCCGCCGAGCGCGCCAAGCACGAGCTGTCCAGCGCGCCGGAGACCGAGGTCAACCTCCCCTTCATCACCGCCGACGCCACCGGCCCCAAGCACCTCACCGAGACGGTGGACCGCGCCACCTTCGAGGCACTGGTCTCCGACCTCATCGACCGCACGATTGAGCCGTGCCGCATCGCCCTCAAGGACGCGGGCGTGACGGCGCAGCACATCAACCAGGTGCTCCTGGTGGGCGGCATGACGCGCATGCCGCGCGTGCAGCAGAAGGTGAAGGAGTTCTTCGGCAAGGAGCCGCACAAGGGCATCAACCCGGATGAGGTCGTCGCCGTGGGCGCGGCCATCCAGGGCGGCGTGCTCAAGGGCGAGGTGAAGGACGTCCTCCTGCTGGACGTGACGCCGCTGTCGCTGGGCGTCGAGACGGCTGGCGGTGTCTTCACGAAGATCATCGAGAAGAACACCACCATCCCCTGCAAGAAGAGCCAGGTGTTCTCCACCGCGGTGGACAACCAGCCGCTGGTGAGCGTGCACGTGCTCCAGGGCGAGCGCGAGATGGCGGCGGACAACAAGACGCTGGCCCGCTTCGAGCTCGTCGGCATCCCCCCGGCGCCGCGCGGCGTGCCGCAGATTGAAGTGTCCTTCGACATCGACGCGAACGGCATCGTCCACGTCAGCGCCAAGGACCTGGGCACCGGCAAGGTCCAGCAGGTGCGCGTGGTGAGCAACTCCGGCCTGTCCGAGGCGGAAATCCAGGGGATGATCGCCGACGCCCAGTCGCACGCGGCGGACGACAAGAAGAAGAAGGAACTGGCCGAGCTGCGCAACAACGCGGACGGGCTCATCTACACCACGGAGAAGAGCCTCGAGGAGTACGCCAGCCTCCTGTCAGAGAAGGACCGCGAGGAAATCAAGTCGGACCTGGAGCGGCTCAAGGGCCTGCTCAACACCTCCGACGCCGCCGCCCTGAAGGACGCCTTCCAGCGGCTGGAGGGCAGCGCCTACCGCATCGCGGACGCCATCTACACGGGTCAGGCGAGCTGAGCTTCCGGGCCCTGGGCCCTCCGGGCTTCACCCCGGGCGCGTGCAATCATTTCCGCGCCCGGGCGTAGCAGACGGTACCCCGTCGTCCCGCGAGGCAGGCGCCATGGAAGACATCGTCGATAGCATCGTCACCCTCTTCATCGTGATCACGGTGGTGGGCATCCCCATGATGGGACTCACCCTGCGCTTCTCCCTCAAGCCGCTGGTGGACGCCTTCATCCGCCTGCGCGAGGCGCAGCTTGGCGCCTCCGACAACGCCCTGCTGCGTGAGCGCGTGGCGCACCTGGAGCGCGTGCTGGAGGCGCATGGCCTCATGGACCTGCGCCAGCCTGTGTCCCTCCACCAGGACTCCGTCGAGCGTCTTCCAGCCAACGTTCCCTTGAAGGACCGGGAGCGCGTCTAGGTACGGGGTTACCCGTCTTCCAGGGATGACGCCCATGGGTGTTGAATGCACCCGTGGACTTTCCCTCACTGCAGACGGAGGTCGCGTTCCTGCGCGGCCTGGTGGCCGTCCACCGGATGGCCGACGACATCCTCGAGGACTGCCTGGAGCGCGGGCTGGACCTGGACGCCGGGCTGGATGTGTTCCTCACGCAGTGCGCGCGCATGGTGCACGCGCCCGCGGGCTTCGTGTCGCTGCGGGGCACGCGGGGGCCGGTGCTGACGCGCGTGCTGGGCGACCTGGGCCCGGGCGTGGACGTCTTCCAGGCGGCGCACTGGACGGGGCCCCGGCGGTTGCAGGACGGGCGCATGCTCTTCTGCACCCGGCTAAAGCTGGGGAAGCTGGAGCTGGGCGGCCTGGGGCTGGTGGTGGAGGGCCGCTTCGACGACGGCGGCGTGCTGGTGATGAAGCTGGTGGAGGCCATCGGCGAGCAGCTGGACACGGCGGTGCTGGGCTTCCTGGCGCTGACGGACGGGCGCGGCGCGCTGGAGCGCCTGGACGACCTGGCCCACGACGATACGCCGGAGCCGCGCGGGCGCATTGGCCGCTATGACGTGGTGACGCCGCTGGGCACCGGCGGCATGGCGCAGGTGCTGGTGGCACGGGCGCGTGGGCCGGAGGGGCTGGGCCGGCTGGTGGCGCTCAAGCGCATCCTCCCGCACCTGACGGCGGACCCGGCCATCGTCCAGCAGTTCCTGGACGAGGCCCGCATCGGCCTGCGGCTGTCGCACCCCAACCTGGTGCACGTCTACGACTTCGGCGAGGCGCAGGGCGCGTACTACATCGCCATGGAGCTGGTGCGGGGCGTGGACCTGGACCGGCTCATCCGCTCGCTGAAGGGGCCGCTGGAGCCGGCGCACGCGGTGGCGGTGGTGGTGCAGGCGCTGCACGGACTGCACGCGGCGCACTCGCTGCGGGGCGAGGACGGCGCGCCGCTTCAGCTCGTGCACAGGGACTTGTCCCCGCACAACCTCATGGTGGGGTTCGACGGGCGGGTGAAGGTGCTGGACTTCGGCGTGGCGAAGGCGCGGTCGCAGCGCACGGTGACGCTGCCGGGCATCGTCAAGGGCAAGCCGCTGTACATGTCCCCGGAGCAGGCGCGAGGCCAGCGGCTGGACGCGCGCAGTGACTTGTTCGCCATGGGCCTCATCCTCTACGAGGCGCTCACGGGCAAGCGCGCCTTCGACCGGGGCGACGAGCTGGCCTCCATGCATGCCATCTGCGACGAGCGGCTGCCGCGGCCGCACGTCATCCCCCAGCCCTTGTGGGACGTGATGGAGGTGGCGCTGGCCAAGCGGCCCGAGGCGCGCTTCGGCGGCGCGCAGGAGATGGCGGACCGGCTGGCGGACGTGTGCACGCCGGCGCGAGACACGGAGCTGGCGCGGCTCACGTCGAGGCACTTCCCGGACCGGCTGCGTCAGTTCAACCAGCTGGACCGGACGGAGGCCGCCGGACGGCCCGGCGTGAAGGACGCGCAGGCGCAGGTGGAGACACTCGTGCGTGCGGCACCCCGAGGGGCCGCGCGCTAGGGAAGGCGCTCCGGGGCGCGGGGTACCCCGGGGGCCTACGTGCTTCAGCGACTAGTAGCCGCGCTTGAGCGGGTCATCGCTGGGCGCGCCCAGCGTGCGCGAGCCGCCCTCCACGTCTCCGTCGGTGCGGATGTCCACGTCCTCGCGGCGGACGCTCTCCGCGACGCGGCGCTCCTCCTCGATGGCGTCCTTGTGGATGACGACCTCCTCGTCCACCACGGCGCGCTTCTGCACTTCGACTTCCTCGGCGCGCAGCGGCACCACGATGGTCTCCTCCTGGAAGGAGGCATTCATGGCCGGGCGGTCCGGCGTCACGTCGCGGCGCTCCACGCGCACGCGCTCGCGGCGCACCGGCACGTCCACCACCTTCTCCTCCTCGATGACGTCCTTGCGCACGCGCACCTCACCGGCCTGCCGCTCGCGCTTGAGGACGTCCAGCTCCTCCTTGTGCACGGGGATGGCGATGTCCTCCGAGCGGCCCGTCATCGTGCGCTCGGTGCCGAGGTTCGCGCTCGCGCTGGCACCGAGGTTGGTGTCGCGGCCCAGGCCGCTGCCGGACAGTGTGTCCGCGCTGGTGCCCAGCCCCGTGGCGCCGTAGCCCGTCGTGGTGCTGCCGGTGGCCGGCACGCCCACCGCGCCGGGGCCCACGCCCGCGCCGCCGCCCAGGCCCGCCGTCGCGCCCGCGTCGTAGCGGTTGTCGCCAGACAGCCCGCGCAGGGCCTCCTTGCCGTGGTTGAGGATGATCTCCCCGCCGCGGATGTCGCTGATTTCGGAGTACCGGACGAGGTAGTCCTTCGGGAAGAAGAGGCCCTTCTCGATGTGGAACTCGCCGTCGCCCACGGCGAACACCTTGCCGAGCTTCTCGCCGTCGACGCTACGAACGATCATTCCCTCTCTCACATCGCTACGCTGGAACATGGCTGGCTCCTTGTAACCAGGGTGGGGTGTTTGCCGGAGCGGAAGGCCCCCGGGGCCCTGGTGCGGTGACTGCCGGCTCGTGCGCTGCACGATGCCGCGGGTTTTTTCCGCCCCGGTCTCATCGGGAAGGTGGGAGTGAGTGGGCCGAACGACAGTGGGCGACCGCCGACGCCAGAGGGCTCGGCACCGCGCCTGCCCGCCCGAACGCGCGCACGACTCCTCGCTCCCCCTCAAGCCAGGGAGCGAAACGGCGGGCGGGCATTCCCGCGAGGGCTTCTCACCCGAAGAAGGCCCGCCCCACCTTCCGTACGCGTGCCAACAGGCCGCGAGTGCCCACGTGGGGAGAGTCGATGCACACCAGTCAGGCGAGCACGCGTCAGGGGCGGTGGAGCGGACTGTTGCTGGGAGGCGCGGCGGCGAGCGTGAGCGCGCCCCTCCTGCTGGGAGGCTTGCGGAGGGTGCTGGGCCTGGAGCGCCGGGGCTCGCCCGTCCGCGTGCGCTGGGCGGCGGGGGTGATGGGCGCGCTGGTGGCCGGAGGGCTGGCGCGCCGCCGGCTGAAGTCCTCGCATGAGGAGGCGGGCCGCGTGTCCGCGGAGACTCCGGTCGACACCGAAGCCATGGCGCCCCCCGAGCCCGCGGCGGAGCCTCCTTCCGAGGACGACGTGGCGGCCCTGCTCGACTGGCGCAGGGCGGTGAGAAGGCGGCGGCTGGCCGCGCTGGAGCCGCGCGCGGCGACGGTGTCCGAGCCACCCGGGCGCGAGGGTGCCCGGAGCATGGAGCGGGGGCCCCGGCGGGGGCCCAGCGGCAGGGAACAACCCTGGCACGAGGCGCTGGCGACCACCTCCGGGTGAGCCGCGGGCGCGTGCCGGACTTCGGAAGGAGCACCACATGCGCTGGGACGTAAAGGAAGGGATGCGGGTCATCACGGCGGACGGTGCGCGGCTGGGCACCGTGGTGGGCTGTGGCGGGGAAACCTTCGTCGTCGAGCGCGGGGTGCTCCGGGCGCGGGACTACGTGGCGCGCTTCACGGACATCGTGGCGATGCGCGACGGCGAGGTGCACCTGGGCCTCACCCGCGACGAGGTGATGCCCGGGCCGGGCTCGCGCGAGGCGGCCGCCAACGGCCGTCCGGAGACCCTGCGGTCCGGCGCGTTCGGCGAGTCCCAGGACCTGGTCATCCCCCTGGCCCATGAGGAGGCCACCCCGCGCATCGTGACGCACGAGGTGGGGCAGCTGCGCCTGCACAAGGTCGTCCGGACGGAGGTGAAGCACTTCTCCATCGCGGTGCGGCGCGAGGAGCTGGTGGTGGAGCGCGTCACCGTCGAAGGCCCGGAGGGCGTCCGGCCCCGAGGAGCGGACGCACGGCCCGTGCCGGGCGGGGTGGCACCTTTCGAACAGGCCACCTTCGTCATCCCCCTGCACGAGGAGCGGGTGGAGTTCACCAAGACGGCCCACGTCTGGCAGGAGGTCTCCATCTCCAGGTCCACCCAGGAGGAACTGCGTCAGGTGCACACCACCGTTCGCCGGGAAACGGCCGAGGTGGAGGAGCGAGGCGAGGTGCTCCACGATGGCCCGGTGGACGGGCTGCACTCCTGACTGACGCGGTGCACGGAGCGTGTGGGGGTGGTTCGGGCCCGGCTGCGAGCTTGACCCATGGAGAGGGCTCTCCTAGAAAACCGGGGCTTTGTCGTCTCCCCCCTGCTGAGGGAAGCCCCGCATGCGACGAATTGCCCCGATGCTGCTCGCCGCGCTCGCCGTCCTGGCGGCCGCTTGCGAGAAGAAGACGCAGCCCGCCCCGTCCGGTGAGGGAGGCGCGCAGGCCACGCAGCAGGGGCAGCCCGCCGCGCCCGGCGGCGGCAATGTCCCCGCCAGCGGTGACGTCATCCTCCTGGGCCAGGTGGGCGCGCTCACCGGCGGCCAGGCCACCTTCGGTATCTCCACCCGCAACGGCATCGAGATGGCCCTCAAGGAGGCCAACGCCGCCGGTGGCGTGAAGGGCAAGAAGCTGGCCATTCGCGTCTACGACAATCAGAGCAAGCCGGAGGAGGCCGCCCAGGCCACCACGCGCCTGATTACGCAGGACAAGGTGGCCATCATCCTCGGCGACGTGGCCTCGTCCAACTCGCTGGCCATGGCGGAGAAGGCGCAGGCGGCGGGCGTGCCGATGATTACGCCCTCGTCCACCAACACCACCGTCACCCAGAAGGGCGACTACATCTTCCGCGTCTGCTTCATCGACCCGTTCCAGGGCTACGTGATGGCGAAGTTCGCCCGCGAGGACCTGAAGCTCAACAAGGTGGCGGTGCTGCAGGACAACAAGAGCGCCTACTCCATCGACCTGTCGGACGTCTTCACGCGCAAGTTCACGGAGATGGGCGGGAAGATCACCACCACGGAGAGCTACAGCCAGGGCGATACGGACTACCGCGCGCAGCTCACCGCCATCCGCAAGACGCAGCCGGACGGCATCTACGTGCCGGGCTACTACAGCGAGGTGGGCGTCATCGCCCGCCAGGCGCGCGAGGTGGGCCTCAAGGTCCCGCTGATGGGCGGCGACGGCTGGGACTCCGAGAAGCTCTTCGAGCTGGGCGGCAGCGCCATCCAGGGCAGCTACTTCTCCAACCACTACTCGCCGGACAACCCGGACCCGCGCGTGCAGAAGTTCATCTCCGAGTACAAGGCCACCTACGGCGGCGTGCCGGACGCGCTGGCGGCGCTGGGCTACGACGCGGCCCGCGTGGCGATTGAGGCCCTCAAGCGTTCCAAGGACCTGTCCGGTCCGGCGGTGCGTGACGCCATCGCCCAGACGAAGGACTTCCCGGGCGTGGCGGGGACCATCACCCTGGACGACAAGCGCAACGCCGTGAAGTCCGCCGTCGTCCTGAAGGTCGGGGACGGCAAGACCGAGTACGTCACCACGGTCAATCCCTAATGGCGCAGCTTCTCCAGCACCTCATCAACGGTCTGGCCGCCGGCACCATCTACGCGCTCGTCGCGCTCGGCTACACGATGGTGTACGGCGTCCTCAAGCTCATCAACTTCGCCCACGGCGACGTCATGATGGTCGGCGTCTACATGGGCTACGCCACCGCCTTCGCGCTCGGCCGCGAGGCCCGCAACTCGCTGCTGGGCGTGGCGCTCATCTTCGCCGTGGCCATGCTGGGCTGCGCGCTGCTCGGCTTCCTCATCGAGCGGTTCGCGTACCGGCCGCTGCGCGAGAAGCCCCGGCTGACGGCGCTCATCACCGCCATCGGTATCTCCTTCGCGCTGTCCTACGGCTTCCAGTTGGACATCGGCTTCCTGCCGGGCGCGTCTCCGCGCGCCTTCCCGGAGGTCATCGAGCCGAAGGAGTGGATTGTCATCGGCGACCGCGACGTCGTCGTGTGGAACTGGCAGGTCATCAGCTTCCTCATCGCCGTGGCGCTGATGGTGGCGCTCCAGTACCTCGTGTTCCGCACGCGCTTCGGCCGGGCGATGCGCGCGGTGTCCTGGGACCACCGCGTGGCGGCGCTGATGGGCATCCCCACCGACCGCGTGATTGCCCTGACGTTCATGCTGGGCAGCGCGCTGGCGGCGGGCGCGGGCCTGCTGTACGCCATCAAGGACACGTCGGTGAGCCCGCTGATGGGGCTGTACGTGGGCCTGAAGGCCTTCGTCGCGGCGGTGATTGGCGGCATCGGCCACGTGCCGGGCGCGGTGGTGGGCGCGCTGGTGCTGGGGCTGGTGGAGGAGTTCGTCGTGGGCTACGCGGCCAGCACCTGGCGTGACGCGGTGGCCTTCGGCTTCCTCATCCTGGTGCTGCTGGTGAAGCCGGGCGGGCTCTTCGGCCGCGTCGCCGCGGAGAAGGTGTGATGATGGAGACCCCCGCGCTCCCCGTCCCCGAGGCCCGCTCCGTCATTCCGGCGGGCCTCCGCGGCATCTTCCCCGTCCTGGTGGCGCTGGTGCTGCTGGCGCTGTTCCAGTGGCTGGTCAGCGAGTCCCCCTTCGCCGTCTACCTCCTGTCGGTGATGGGGGTGAACATCATCCTCGCGGTGAGTCTCAACATCGTGAACGGGATGACGGGCCAGTTCTCCATCGGCCATGCGGGCTTCATGGCGGTGGGGGCGTATATCTCCGGCGTGCTGTCGCTGAACCTCAAGGAGGTGGCGCTGTCCTTCCTCCCGGTGGCGGCCAGCGACCAGGTGCTCTTCACCGTGGCGCTGCTGGTGGGCGGCCTCGCGGCGGCGGCGTGCGGCTTCCTCGTGGGCCTGCCGTCGCTGCGGCTGCGCGGTGACTACCTGGCCATCGTCACGCTGGGCTTCGGCGAAATCATCCGCGTGGTGGTGCAGAACACGAACGCGTTCGGCCGCGCGCTGGGCCTGTCCGGCATCCCCCAGTACTCCAGCCCGTACATGGTCTACTTCTGGGTGTTCCTCGTGGTGCTGGTGGCGCGGCGCATCGCCGGCTCCAGCCACGGCCGCAGCCTGTGGGCCATCCGCGAGGACGAGGTGGCCGCCGAGGCCATGGGCGTGGACACCACGGGCTACAAGGTCCGCTCGTTCGTCATCTCGTCGTTCTTCGCGGGCATCGCCGGCGGGCTGTTCGCGCACTTCGTGCCCATCATCAACCCCGGCTCCTTCACCTTCGTGAAGTCGATGGAAATCGTCGTCATGGTGGTGCTGGGAGGCCTGGGCTCCACCACGGGCGCCATCGTCGCGGCCATCCTGCTGACGCTCCTGCCCGAGGGCATGCGCTCGCTGTTCAACGCGCTGGGCACCGAGGGCTCGCTGGCGCAGAAGGTGGACCAGATTCGCATGCCCATCTACGGCCTGCTGCTGGTGGTGCTGATGCTGTCCAGGCCGCAGGGGCTGTTTGGCGTGCGGGAACTCTGGGACGTGCTGCCGCGGTGGATTCCGCGCAAGCGCAGGGGGCTGTCGTGAGCGCGGCCGTGAGCGTGACGGGAGGGGCCCAGGCCCCGCTGCTCCAGGCGGACGGGGTGAGCATCCAGTTCGGCGGCCTCAAGGCGCTGACGGACTTCTCGCTCACCATCCGCCAGGGGGATTTGCTGGGCCTCATCGGCCCCAACGGCGCGGGCAAGTCCACCGCGTTCAACGTGCTGACGGGCGTGTACCAGCCCACCCGCGGCGACGTGCACGTGGGCGGCCAGCGCGTCAACGGGCTCAAGCCGCATCAAATCAACCACCTGGGGCTGGCGCGCACCTTCCAGAACATCCGCTTGTTCCGCGCGCTCACCGCGCTGGACAACGTGAAGGTGGCGTGCCGGGCGCAGGGCGCGCTGCACCCGCACGTGCTGGGCGTGGGCGCGAAGATGAAGAACGCGCTGGGCAACTACCGCGACTGGTGGCGGGCGCTGCTGCTCACCCCGGGCTTCCAGGCGGAGGAGCGGGAGTTGACGCGTCAGGCGGAGCACCTCCTGGAGGTGATGGGCCTGTCGCACCGCCGCGACGAGGAGGCGCGCAACCTGCCCTACGGCGAGCAGCGCCGGCTGGAGATTGCCCGCGCGCTGGGGACGAAGCCCAAGGTGCTGCTCCTGGACGAGCCCGCGGCGGGCATGAACACCCGCGAGAAGGCGGACCTGATGGTGCTCATCCGCAAGCTGCGCGACGACTTCCAACTGGGCGTGCTCGTCATCGAGCACGACATGAAGCTGGTCATGGGAATCTGCGAGCACATCACCGTGCTGGACCACGGGGAGACGATTGCCCGGGGCGCTCCGGCGCAGGTGCGCAGCGACAGGAAGGTCATCGAGGCCTACCTGGGTGACAGCTACCTGGAGAGCCACGGAGGGGCGGCGTGAGCGAGGCGCAAATCAAGACGCTGGGCGAGCGCCGGTCCTTCCCGCCGCTGCTGACGGTGGAGGGCATCAAGGTGCACTACGGCGCCATCCAGGCGCTGAAGGGTGTGTCGCTCACGGTGGGCAAGGGCGAGGTGGTGGCCCTCATCGGCGCCAACGGCGCCGGCAAGACGAGCACCCTGCGCGCGGTGAGCGGCATGCTCAAGCCCAGCGCGGGGCGGATTACGCTCGAGGGCAAGGACACCACGTCCCTCAAGGCGCACCAGCTGGTGCCGCGGGGCATGGCGCACGCGCCGGAAGGCCGCGGCGTGTTCCCCAACCTCACCGTGCTGGAGAACCTGGAGCTGGGCGCGTACCTGCGCAAGGACACGGCCGCCATCCAGGAGGACCTGGAGAAGGGCTTCACGCTCTTCCCGGTGCTCAAGGAGCGGCGCAAGCAGCTGGCGGGCACGCTGTCCGGCGGCGAGCAGCAGATGCTGGCCATCGCCCGCGCGCTCCTGAGCCGGCCCCAGCTGCTGCTGCTGGACGAGCCGTCCCTGGGGCTGGCGCCGCAGGTGACGGAGACCATCTTCCGCACCCTGCGCGATGTGAACGCCACGGGCGTATCCGTGTTGCTGGTGGAACAGAACGCCCACCTGGCGCTCAACTCGGCCCACTATGGCTACGTGCTGGAGACGGGCGAGGTGGTAATGGCGGGCCCCGGCAAGGCGCTGCTGGAGAGCGCCGAGGTTCGCCGCGCGTACCTGGGCGAGTAGGGTCGCCGGAGCTTCCGGGGTGTCCTGTAATCAAGGGGGGGTACCCCCGAGACGTCCGCTCGCTGACGGATGCCGATGAAACAAGTCGCACGGAAACTGGCAAGCCCCCCAATCTTGGGTAGTCAGCAGGCAAGCAGTTCGTTTACCTTCATTCAATCGACGCACCGCGTTCAACCTCCATCAGGAAACGTGCCCATGCCCCCGGTGTCCCGACTTCTCGCCGCCGTTGCCACCCTCGCGCTGATTGCCGCCGCGTGCGCCGGTCAGCAGAAGACCGCTGACAACCAGCAGGCCTCCTCCACGATTGAGGAGGTCCCCCACGAGGGTGGTGACACCGGGGCTGCTCCCACGGCCGACCCCGCCGCGGCGTTCGTCCAGGTGGACGCGCAGGAGGGCTTCTCGGTGAAGATGCCGAGCAAGCCGCAGGAGCAGCGGCAGAAGGTCACCATCCCCGCGGGTGAGGTGGCCACGGCGGCGTACTCGCTGCAGACGCCCGAGGGCGTCATCTACTCCGTCAGCATCGCGGACTACCCGGAGAAGGTCGTCGCCGCCCGTCCTCCGGAGGCCTTCCTCAACGAGGGCCGCGACGGTCTCACCAACCAGCTCAAGGGCACCGTCAGCAACGAGCAGGAAATCACCATCGACGGCTACCCCGGGAAGTCCTACACGGTGTCCTCGCCCAACGGCGAGGTGAAGGCGCGCAACTACCTGGTGGGCCCGCGCCTCTACACCATGCTCGTCCTCTACAACCCGAGCATCGGCGCGCCGGGCGCGGACGCGTTCCTCGGCTCGCTGGCGCTCGTCAACCCGCCGCCGCCGGTGGAGCGCGCTGGCGCGGGCGGCGCGGACGGCGGCGTGGGTGACGGCGGCATCGAGGGTGACGCTGGCGTGGACACGGGCGCCGTGGACGCGGGCGTCGCTCCCGACGCGGGCACCCGCCGCCGTCGCGGCACCCGCTAGTCCTCTCCGGGCTTCCGGCACGTTGCTCTTCGAGGTGGCGTGCCTGGACGCCCGGTTGCCTGACGGGCCCTGCTTGGGGCCCATGTGGTTGTTTCGACCCGGTTTCCTTGCCTGTGCCCCGGTCCCTAGCTTCCTTGCGCAGTTGACCGGGAGGGGGACAGGGAATGACGGGGCTGGCTGGTGCCCTGCTCGCCGCGGTGCTCGCGGCGGGCGGCACTTCGCTGGTGCCGGTGAGCGGGGGCAATGCCCTTACGCTCCCAGCCCAGCGTCACATTGTTCGCATCGAAACAGGTTCAGGACGCGCGCCGACGTGGCTGGTGGCCATCCAGCACGGGGGCCGGGACGGCAAGGGGCTGGTGCTGTACCGCTCCGAGGACGGGTTGCGCACCGTCCGTCGCGTGGCGGACATCCAGTCGGACGCCACGCACACGGACCGCGCGGAGCTGCTCGCGGTGGGGCGGGACGTGGCGCTGGTGTACTCGTACGAGGGCCCGAAGCTGGGGCCGTCGAGCCGGCATGACGTCTGGTTCCAGTGGTGGCGCTACCAGTCGGGCTCGGACACGTGGGTGCCGCAGCCGGCGGTGCGGGTGTTGGACTCGCCGGATTCCAGCACGGGCTACTCGCGGGCGCTGCTGGCGAGGGACTCGCGCGGGCGGCTGTGGGTGCAGGCCTTCCGGCTGGAGCCGGATGGCAGCTCCACCGCAGTGGTGTCGGTGTCCACGGATGGGGGCGCCACCTTCGTGCGCCAGCCGGACCTCGGGTGGGTGAAGCGCCGGGGCGGCGGGCGGCTGATGAGCGTGGGGACGAAGCTCGTCTTCTTCTACGCCATGCACGACGGCTTCGAGCCCACGCGGATGCGCGTGCGCAATGACTCGGACCCGCTGGGCACGTGGGGGCCGGTGCGCGACGCGTTCTCCGACGGCATCTACCACGGCGCGGCGCTGAGCGCGGTGGAGGACGGCAGGGGTGGCCTCCACCTCGTCTACAAGGACGAGACGGAGCGCCTCTACTACCGCCACTTCGACGGGACGTCCTTCGGGGCTCGCGTCCTGGTGGAGGGCACGTCCGACTGGGCGATGCAGGCGGCCATCACCCGCATCGGCGACACGCTGTACGTCTTCTACAACCGCATGCGCGTGCTGAACGAGCACTACGAGCTGCGCGTGCGCGTGCTGCGCGACGGGAGCTTCGGGAGCGCGGTGACGCTCGATGGGAATACGACGTTCAAGGGCTACCCCAACGCGGTGGCCGTGCTGCCCGAGGAGAGCACCGAGGTGCCGTGCCTGTTCGGCGATGCACCCGATGCCGCCTCGTGGGGCACCGTGTCTCGTGTCGCGCTCGCGGTGCAGCCGCAGCCTCCGCCGGATGGGGGGACGGATGGCGGCACGCCGTGGCCGGATGGCGGCACGGACGGTGGGACGGGCACGGACGGCGGTACGCCCTGGCCCGACGGTGGCACGGATGGCGGCACGGGGACGGATGCCGGTACGCCCTGGCCCGACGGTGGCACGACGACGGACGGCGGCACGCCCGGCACCGATGGCGGCACGGGCACGGACGGCGGGACTCCGGTTCCGGACGGTGGCACGTCGGCGCCCTTCACGCTGGAGGCCGTGCACACCAACACCACGCACGAGGTGCTCGCGGTGGACGGGGCGGGCACGGTGTACGCGCTGGCGCTGGACGGGAGCCGTTCGAGCCTGGTGGCGAGCACGGACGGTGGGCGCACCTTCGCGGCGCGCGGGTCGGGTGGGGGCAACTTGTGGACGGTGGCCGCGATGAAGAACGGCACGCTGCTGGCGGTGGCGAGCCGCAGCGGCGTCTATTACCTCCAGCGCTCCACGGACGGCGGGCGCACGTGGAAGGACGCGGTGAGCCTGGGCAGCTACCGCGCGCAGGGGCCCCAGAGCTTCGCGGAGCTGGGGAACACCTTCTTCTTCCTGGAGTACCAGACCTTCACCTCCTCGAGCGTGCCGGTGCGCCTGTGGGCCAGCGGAGACGGCGGGGCCACGTGGACGGTGCGCTCCACGCTGACGGCGCACCGGCATGGTTACGCGCTCTTCGCGGACGCCACGACGGGAGCGCTGTGGGCCACGTTCGGTAGCAGCACGGCGCAGTCGGCGGTGCTCCGCTCCACGGATGGAGGGCGGAACTGGACGAAGGTGCTCGGCGGGTACGCGGCGAACGGTGTGGCGGGCGTGGTGCGCTCCGACGGCTCGCTGCTGCTGGGCCAGTCCACGCTGTACGAGCCCGAGCACCCGAAGCTGCTGCGCCTCTTCCCGAGCGGACGCGTGGACGCGCTGATGACGCTGCCGGGCCCCGTGTACTCACTGCTCCCGGTGACTGGGGGCGGCTGGGTGATGGGCACGGGCTGGGCGAGCGCGGGCGACATCACCGCGCCGGGTGACGTGTACGCGCGCCTCTTCACGAGTGGGGACGGAGTGACGTGGAGGGAGACGCTGCGCTACGAGCGGCTGAGCAGCACGGAGTTCGGCCGGGCGGACGTGTGGGGTGTGCTGCCCTCGGGGGACCTGGTGGTGCGGATGGACAACATCCGTGGCTTCGGTACGGCGGGCCGGGGCTTCCAGGTGCTGCGAGTGAAGCGCTGAGCGGGCCGGTGCGTTACACCTCCTGGCGCGCGGTGCCTGCCGCATCGCCAGGGGGTGGACGTCATGTGGGATCCGAAGCAGTACTCGCACTTCCGTGACGAGCGGAAGCGTCCGTTCTTCGAGCTGCTGGCGAGGGTGGATGTGGACGCGCCCTCGCACGTGGCGGACCTGGGCTGCGGCACGGGAGACCTCACGCGCGTGCTGACCGAGCGGTGGCAGGAAGCGCGGGTGTACGGGGTGGACTCGTCCAGCGCGATGGTGGAGGAGGCGCGCCGCCGTCCCTCGTCGGAGTCACTGCGCTTCGATGTGGCGGACCTCGCGGGCTGGGAGCCGCCCGCGCCACTGGATGTGCTGGTCTCCAATGCGGCGCTGCACTGGGTGCCGGACCACGGCGCGCTGCTGCGGAGGTTGGTGGAGAAGCTGGCGCCGGGTGGGGTGCTGGCGTTCCAGATTCCGGCGAACTTCGACGCGCCCTCGCACCGGCACATCGACGAGGTGCGGGCGCTGCCACGCTTCGCGACGAAGCTGGAGTCGGTGCGCCGGGGCCATGCTGGGCCCATCGAGGTCTACGAGTCGCTGCTGTCCGACCTGGGGCTGACCGTGGATGCGTGGGAGACGACGTACCTGCACGTGCTGCCGGGCGAGGACGCGGTGCTGGAATGGCTGCTGGGCACCACGCTGCGGCCGGTGCTGGCGGCGTTGAATCCGGAGGAGGGGAGGGCCTTCCTGGACACACTGCGGCCGCTGCTGCGCCAGTCCTATCCGGCGCACGCGCGAGGCACGCCGTTCCGTTTCACCCGCCGCTTCGTGGTGGCGCGGCGGGGGCGGTGAGTCACGTCATTAGGGCCACTGGGGCCAGTGGAAGATCTGGCCGCCTTCACCCACGACCCAGAGGTTCGCCGGGCTGGTACCGGCAATGTCGTTGAACCTGGCGCTGGTGGTTTCGTGGGCGACTCGCCAGTCCTGGCCGTCATAGCGGTAAATACGACCGGCGAAGGCGGTGGCGTAAGCGGAAGATGCGCCGAACGCGACGATGGAGGTCAGGTTGTCGGTGTGAGTGGCGGGGAAGGCCATCTTGCTCCAGGTCGCGCCATCCCACTTCAGCACGGTGTTGTCTGTGCCCACCGCGAACGCGAGCTTCTCGTTCACCACCCAGACTCCATTGAGGCGGACTTGCCCCACGTTGCTGGGGAGGGTTTCCTGCTGCCACTGCCCGTTGCTCGGGTTGAAGCGGTAGATGCGAGGGCTCGGCCCGGCCAGAGTCGCACCCACTGCGAACAGCGCATTCCGGTTGATGCCATGAACGTCATACAGGGGAGCAACCGGGGTGGTTCCGTAGGTGAGGGTACTGGCGCCATTCCAGATGAACGTCGAGCCTGCGCCGGACAAGTCGAAGGCGGGGGTCACGCCATGAATCTCAAGGTTGGTGCCGTTCCTGATGCCAACCAGTCCCCGGATTTCACGGTTCAGGTCCTGTGACGCGGTGCAGTTCAGGCTCCCGGGGTCCTGGATGTCGAGTCGACCCCCGAACGAGCCCATGTAGCCGCGGCCATTGTTCGCGTCGACCCAGAGCGCGTACCGGTCGACGTTGCTGCCGCACCCCTGCGTCGTCGCCTGGAACGAGGTGCCACCAGCGGGGAGCCGGGCGCGGACATCGTTGCTACCGACGACTCCCACCTCACCAGAGGCCAGTGTCACGACGGAGCGCCAGTTGAAAGTGATCGCCGACACGGTCTGGGCTACCCAGCGGGGATCGGAGCACACTGAAGTAGCCTCGACCTGGTCGTCGCAGTTGTTGTCCTCCGCGTCGCAGATCTCCGGCGCACCCGGGTACGTGAATGGGTTCCCCTCCCTGCAGTCACCAGCCTGCGTGATGTATCCGGCGCCAGGAGAGACGCAGGACCGGGTCACCGTGCCGCCGCCGTAGCCATCACCGTCCTCATCGAGCATCCAGTTCGACGGCTGCTGGGTGGTATTGCAGACGGCATTCCCGCTGACGGTGTCACACGCGTACTGGCCACTGCACTGGAACTCACCCATGCACGGCGTGCCGGGAGCGGGGATGCCCTCGTTCACGTTGCCGTCGCAGTTGTCGTCCACGTCGTTGCAGCGCTCCACCGCGCCGGGTCGCACGTTGGCGCTGCTGTCATCACAATCCGTCGCCGGGCCCGCGACGTAGCCCGCCGGTACGCCATTGCAGAAGGACTCCGCCGGAGCCTTCTTGTCACCGTGGCCATCCCGGTCCGCGTCCGGGTACCCCACGGTGCCATTGGGAACGTCGCAGACGACCTGCCCATTGTCCCCACAGCGGCGGGTACCCGAGCAGCTCTGGGCATTGGTGCAACTCTGCTCCAGCGACAGTTCCTGCTGGTCAGCCTGCCCATTGCAGTTGTCGTCCTCTTGGTTGCAACGCTCCGTGGCGCCCGGGTGGACATCGGCATCCCCGTCATCGCAGTCCGTACCGCCACTGCGAGTGGCCACATAGCCATCCTTGTCCCCATCCGTCGCGGCGAGCTGCAACGTCGCCTCGGTCACCTTGCCGGCCGTGAGCGTGACTTGCTCCGAGTTGCGCACCACGGGCGTGCCGGCGCAGGCGCGCTCGAAGGCGCGGGCTTCCACCTCCACGGTGTTGCCCCAATCCTCCTGGGCGAGCACGCCCACCAGGAAGGAGCCACTGGTGGGGACGCGCTCGTCCGCCACTTGCTCGGAGAGTTCCTTGCCGCTGGCCACGTCTCGGGCCATCACGAGCACACAGCCAGGTCGGAAACCGTCGTAGGCCACCGTGAGCCTCACGGCACCTTGAGCAGTCTCTTTCTTGCAACCCGCAAGCGCGAGGAGAGGGAGGAGCCACAGGACGCGTCGCATGGCGCCCATTCTATCCTCGCGCCCGGATTCCTGCGCACTCCCCGCCTCTGCTACCGCACCGACGGGAAGTCCGAGTACACCATCTCCAGCCGTGCATCCACGGCCAGGCTGGCGGGCGTCACCAACTCCAGGTCCAGCGGCACCTTCCCGTAACGTTCGCGCAGGGGCTGCTCTAGCCCCTTCAGCTTGAGCGAGCCCAGCCGCTCCATCTTCCCGTACTCCACGCCCGCCCCCTGGGCGTACGCCTTGCGCACCAGCTCCGAGCAGTACATCGCCTCGTCGTCCCACGTGAAGCGCAGGTCATAAGGCTTGCCCAGGTGCGCCTTCGCCGCGGCCACGGCCTGCTGCCGCTGCGCGTCGCTCAGCTCCTTCGGCCGCAGCACCATGATGCGGCCCTTCGCGCCCCGCGCCTTCCACTTCGCGAACGGCACGCGCTGCACCGGCTGCACGGCCTCCACCACCCAGGTGCCCTCGGGCGTTACCTCGACCATGCCGACGTGGGACAGCGGGCTCTCCGTCGCCACCTGGATGAACTGGGACTGCCGCGAGCGCGAGGTGTGCAGCACGATGTCCCCCGTCCGCAGCGTCTCCTCCAGGCCACCCCGTGGCGCCGCGACCGCGCCGTGGGCTCCGAGCCACACCGCCAACAGCACACTCCACCGCATCGTCGAGTCCTTTCCGGCGCTTACCCGCGCCTGCCCCCAGGCAATGCAGCCCGGGTGCCAGCGCCGCCGGTGAGCACCATCACCCCACGCGGGTGAGCGGCACGTCCAGGCGGGAGTGGTAATGCCCGCCCTTGCTCTCGAAGAGCACCAGCCGGTCCACGCGCCCCTCGCCGAAGTCCGCGCCCTCCAGGGCTTTCACGCACCGGGCCAGCGCCGGGTCTCCGCGCGGGTCCTTCGAGCGCGCCAGCGTCAGGTGCGCGGTGTACTCACGGTGCTCGGGCTTGAAGCCCAGCGGCTCGAGTGCGGTGGAGACGTCCGCCTGGAGCGCCTTGAGCGCGTCCGTCGCTCCACGCACGTCCGCCCAGAGCACGCGCGGACGCGACGGAGAGCCGAAGCTGCCCCCATCGCCCACGCTCAAGACGAACGGCGCGTGTCGTGGGCCCACGGGCTCCAGCGCTTCACGAATCGACGGCAGCCGTGCCTCTTCCACCTCGCCCAGGAACACCAGGGTGAGGTGGACGCCCTCGGACTTCACGAAGCGGACGTGGGGCGCCACGGCGCGCAGTCGCTGCAGCTCGGCGACGGTGCGCTCTTCAATCGTGGTGCCCAGCGTGACGGCGGTGAACAGGCGCATGGCTCACGGCTCCTGTCGGCGTCCACGCGGCCAGAGCGCGTAGACCCAGAAGGGGATGAAGGCGAGCAGCTCCACTGCGACGACATACAGCCCGCGCGCGGACAGCATGCCCGCGCCGATGGGCGCCACCGGCAGCGGGCGCACGGGGGCGAAGAAGCGCCCATGCGAGAACGGCCAGAACAGCGCCGCGCCCAGGCCGCCATTGGTGAGCGCGTCCAGCACGCCATGGCTGGCCACCGCGACGAAGGCGAGCGCGCCCCACCTCACGGCCGAAGCGCGCAGGGCTCGCGCGACTCCAGCCACGACGAGCGCCATGCCCGCGGCGAAGACGAACGAGTGCGACGCGCCCCGGTGCCCCCAGGGCGCGGAGTAGGGAATGCCGAACCCGAAGGCCACCACGTCCGCGTCCGGCAGCAGGGCGAGCAGGGAGAACAGCGCCATGGCGGCCACCCGCCGGCGCCAGGACGCGCCTCCCGCCTCGTACCGCCCCAACGCCATGCCCACCGCCGCGTGACCGATGCTCGCCATGTCCGTGAAGATAGCCCACCCGGGAGATACGGCCCGCCGCCAGCCCCTACCTGGAGGGGCCCGGCGGATTGGGCTACCGTCCACGACTCATGCGGAAGCGCCCCGAGGTCGAGGACACGCTCCAGCGCCGGCTGGACGGCTGGCGGGCCCAGGTGGGTGAGTGGCTCAACCGGCTCCGGTTCGCGGGTGCGGCGTGCTGGTTGCTGCTGGCGGAGCTGGACGCGTGGCTCGTCCCCCGAGGCTGGCTCCTCGCCTACCTGGGCGTGGCCCTGCTGCTGTGGCTCGGCGCGCGGCGCTTCCTGGTGCTCGGGCGCAGGTCGGCCCTGTTCCTGGCTGTCATCGACATGCCGGCCATCTTCTTCCTCCAGGGGTGGGCCATCCAGACGACGCCCACGCCGGTGCCCACCGCGCTGCTGACGCTGGGCGTGTTCGTCACCCTGGTGATCATCGTGGCCCTGGTGACGCTGTCGCGGCGGAGCGTGGCGGTGGCGGCCGCGGTGGCCATCCTCCTGGAGGCGCGGCTGGCCTTCCTGTCGGGCCTGCCGAGAGAGTCCTTCCTGCTGGGGCTGGTGATGGTGCTGTCGCTGGCCGCGCTGGCGGCGCTGTTCATCGGCCGGCAGGTGCTGCGCCTCGTGACGGAGGTGGCGCGCGAGGAGGTGCACCGCGAGCGCCTGGGCCGCTACTTCTCCCCCGAGGTGGCCCGTCAAATCGCCGAGCGCGGCGCCGAGTCCCGGGATGGCGAGCACCGCGAGGTGACGCTGCTCTTCTCCGACATCCGCGGCTTCACCTCCATGTCCGAGCGGATGGACAGCCCGCAGGTGGTGGCGCTGCTCAACGAGTACCTCTCGCGCATGGTGGAGGTGGTGTTCCGCCACGGAGGGACGCTCGACAAGTTCATCGGCGACGGCATCCTCGCGTACTTCGGCGCGCCGCTGGAGCTGCCGGGGCACCCGCGCGCCGCGGTGGCCTGTGGGCTGGCCATGCTGGAGGCGCTGGAGGCCCTCAACGCCGAGCGCGTCGCCCGGGGCGAGGAGCCGCTGCGCATCGGCATTGGAATCCACACCGGGCGCGTGGTGGTGGGCGACGTGGGCAGCGAGCAGCGCCGCGAGTACACGGTGATTGGCGACGCGGTGAACCTGGCCAGCCGGATTGAAGGGCTCACCAAGAAGGTAGGCGTCCCCATGCTCGTGTCCGGAGCGACGATGCGGCGGTGCGAGGGCGGCTTCGACTTCCAGCCAGCCGCCCCCCTGTCGGTGGCGGGCAAGGCCGAGCCGGTGGCCACCTTCGTTCCCGCGAGAACCGCCCTGCGCGCGGCCCACTGAGCGCAACGCGCCCCCTGTTCCATCACAACTCCGGGCGCGGCACTCCCTCCGGGAAACAGGGGAGGAGTGTGTCTCATGGCTCAGGGATATTCGTTGAACATCGGTTTGAACTCGGTGGACCCGGCGCACTACGCGGGGTGGGACGGCGCGCTCTTGGCCTGCGAGGCGGACGCGGAGGACATGGAGCTCATCGCCCGCGCGCAGGACTTCGGGACAGTGCGCAAGGTGCTGACGCGCGAGGCGACGCGCGAGCGCATCGTGAAGGAGCTGGACGAGGCGGCCCAGGTGCTGCAACCCGGTGACCTCTTCCTGCTGACGTACTCGGGGCACGGCGGCCAGCTGCCCGACAGGAACAACGACGAGGTGGACGCCCAGGATGAGACGTGGGTGCTCTACGACGGAGAGCTCATCGACGACGAAATCTACGTGGCGCTCTCCAAGCTGAGGCAGGACGTGCGCGTGTTGATGTTCTCCGACAGCTGTCACAGCGGCACGGTGAGCAGGATGGCGTACGCGGCGCTGCGCAACAGCGGCAGCCTGGAGATGCTGGCGGACACCGTGCAGGACACGGAGGCCGCGGAGCGGCGCTTCAAGGACATGCCCGTGGGCATTGCCCTGCGCACCTACCGCAACAACAGGGCCATGTATGACGCCGTCATGGATGCGCTGCCGAAGCAGGACGCGCGCTCGATGGTGAAGGCGACGGTGCTCCTCATCTCGGGCTGCCAGGACAACCAGCTCTCCAGTGATGGCACCTTCAATGGCCTGTTCACCGCCAACCTGCTGCGCGTCTACAACGGCGGGAAGTTCCGCGGCAGCCACCGCACCTTCCACCGCCGCATCGTCCGCCGGATGCCGCCGCTTCAGACGCCCAACTACTCCGTCATCGGCTACCCCAACAGTGCCTTCGAGCGTCAGACGCCGTTCACCGTCTGAGGCCTCCTGGAACGCACGAAGGGCCGGATGCGGGAACACCCCCCACGTCCGGCCCTCCGTCCTTCAGGGACTCAGCGGCGGCTCAGTACGCCTTGGAGAACACGATGCGGCCCGGCGAGGGCTCGCCGGTGACGACGCACTTGCCCGGCTCCTGCTTGAGGGCGAAGGGCCGGCAGCGCGTGGTGAGGCCCGTCTCCTCCTTGATGCGCGCCTCCACCTTCGGGTCCAGGTTCCAGTGCGCCAGCAAGAAGCCCGCGTCCGCCTTCTCCTTCATCTCCTCGTAGGAGTTGACCTCGAAGGTGTTCGCGTCGCGGAAGGCCTTGGCCTTGTTGAACAGGTCCTTCTGCATGGCGTCCAGCATGGCCTGGGCCTTGGACACGGCCTCGCCCAGCGCGACGAACTCCTTCTGCTTCACGTCGCGGCGCACCATCACGCACGAGTCCTTGGCCAGGTCCTTGGGCCCCAGCTCGATGCGCATGCACGTGCCGACCAACTCGTGCTCGTTGTACTTGAAGCCGGGGCTCTTGCTGTCGTCGTCGTCCACCACCACGCCCAGGCCCGCCTTGCGCAGGTCCGCCGCCAGCGCGTGGCTCTTCTCCAGCACCTGCGCCTTCTCCGCGTCCGACGCCTTGCCCATGATGGGGATGACCACCACGTGCGTGGCCGCCAGCTTCGGCGGGACGATGAGGCCCGCGTCGTCCGAGTGGGTCATGATGAGGCCGCCGATGAGGCGCGTGGACACGCCCCACGACGTCTGCCACACGTGGTGCTGCTTGCCGTCACGGCCCTGGAACTGCGTGTCGAAGGCCTTGGCGAAGTTCTGCCCCAGGTTGTGGCTGGTGCCCGCCTGCAGCGCCTTCTTGTCCTGCATCATCGCCTCGATGCTGTACGTGCGCAGCGCGCCCGCGAAGCGCTCGGACTCGGACTTGCGGCCCGGCAGCACCGGCATCGCCATGTAGTCCTCGGCGAACGTCCGGTAGACCTCCAGCATCTGGAGCGTCTCCTTCTCCGCGTCCTCCTCCGTCTCGTGGCAGGTGTGGCCCTCCTGCCAGAGGAACTCCGTCGTCCGCAGGAACAGGCGCGTGCGCATCTCCCAGCGCATCACGTTGGCCCACTGGTTCAGGAGCAGCGGCAGGTCGCGGTAGCTTTGAATCCACTTGGCGAACGAGCGGTTGATGATGGTCTCGCTCGTGGGGCGGATGACGTAGGGCTCCTCCAGCTTGGCGCCGCCCGCGTGGGTGACGACGGCCAGCTGCGGATTGAAGCCCTCGACGTGCTCGGCCTCCTTCTTGAGGTAGCTCTCGGGGATGAGCAGCGGGAAGTAGGCGTTCTTGTGGCCCAGGTCCTTGAACATCTTGTCCAGGACCCGCTGCATGTTCTCCCAGATGGCGTAGCCGTTGGGCCGGATGACCATGCAGCCCTTCACGTCCGAGTAGTCGGCGAGCTTCGCCTTCTGGACCAGGTCGACGTACCACTCGGAAAAGCCCTTCTCGCGGGGCGTGAGCTTCTCGGCCATGTGCGGAGCACCCTTCTTCTAGTCGGTGAAAGAGGACGGTTGCCTACGCCGGGCCCACCCGGAAATCAACGGCCCCGTCGCCCCGGACGTCTCCCGTCCCGAAGAACGGGTTGCGATTTTTTCGACCGCCGGTCAAAATAAGAAACGAAGGTCGAAACACACTTCTTGGAGATTCCAATGCTTCAACCTGTCGTCGACGGCATCCACGTCCTGACGGTCCCCTTCAAGGTCGGCCTCTTCGACCTGGGAGGCCGGATGACGGTCATCCGCCTGCCGGACGGTGGGCTGTGGGTGCACTCGCCCGTCCGCTTCAGCCCCGAGGCACGTGCCGCGGTGGACGCGCTGGGGCCGGTGCGCTTCCTGGTGGCGCCGAACCTCTGGCACCACCTGGCCATGCAAGACTGGGCGGCGGCGTACCCGGAGGCGAAGGTGGCGGCGCCAGCGGGCCTGAGGCGCAAGCGGCCGGACCTGCGCATCGACCTGGAGCTGGGGGACACGCCGGACGCGGGCTGGGCGGGCGTCATCGACCAGGTGCACGTCCGGGGGATGCCGGAGTTCGACGAGTACGTCTTCTTCCACCGCCCCAGCCGCACGGTGCTGCTGACAGACCTGGCCTTCAACATCCACCGGACGGACTCGTGGCTCACCCGCACGTACCTGAAGTTCAGCGGGGCCTGGCGGCAATTGGGGACGACGTACCTCGCCAGGGCCGTCCTCATGAAGGACATGGGCGCGGTGCGCGCGTCGCTGGACAAGGTGCTGGCGTGGAACGCGGAGCGGGTGGTGGTGTGCCACGGCGACGTGGTGGAGCGCGGCGGCCAGGAGGCGCTGGCGAATGCCTTCCGCCGGCTCCAGTAGCGGAGGCGGGCGCAAGCCCCCCGCGGTCCGCCGCCGCGCGCCGTCCCGGGACACGGCGCCCGAGGCGCCCGAGGTGGGCGACGAGGCACGCGAGGCCCGCAAGGCGCGCCGTCAGGAGGGACGCCGCAAGGCCATCCTCGTCGCCGCGCGCGCGGTGCTGGTGCGCGGTGGGGTGGCGGGGCTGACGCTGGAGGCGGTGGCCCAGGAGGCAGACCTGAGCAAGCCGTCCCTCTTCTACTACTTCCGCTCCAAGGAGGACCTCGTCGGGGAGCTGGCGGTGGAGGGGCTGACGCGCGAGGTGGAGGTGCTGGAGGCGGCGGTGGCCTCCGCGGACAGTGGGGTGGAGGCGCTCGCGGCGCTGGTGCGGGCCAAGGTGGACCTGTACGCGGAGGACCTGGACGGCTTCCGCATCGTCTACCTCTGGCCCCAGCTGATGGGCCGCCAGTCCGACTCGCAGAAGGAGCGCGTCTATGCACTGAGCGCCCGGCTCAACGATGCGCTCGAGGCGAAGCTCCAGGCCGACGTGCGCGCGGGCCGGTTGGCTCCGGGGTTCCAGCCGCGCCGGCTGGCCAACGTCGCGTGGACGGTGGCGCATGGCCTGCTGTCGCTGGTGGCGGGACTGGAAAATGCCGGTGGCAACACGCGGCACACCCTGTCTCAACTGCGTGACGAAGCCTGTGCACTGCTGATGAGGGCAGGTGCGCGCTGAGTGAGGCTGTGAACAGTCGGTGCGTCGCGCTAAGAAGGGCCTCCTTCCCCTGTCGTTCGTCTCCAGGAGGCTTCTCCATGCGGTCGTCCCTCTCGTCCCTCAAGGCTGCTGGCGTCATCGCGGCGTGCCTCGTCTCCGGTTCCGCCCTTGCCACCTCCGCCGGTCAGGTTGGCCACAGCGGCAAGCAGGCCAACATGACGTGCATGAACTCCGGCTGCCACACCGGGGGCGGCGCGGCGCCTTCCGTGACGATCGAGGGGCCGGATACCCTCGCGCCGGGCGCCACCGGCAGCTACAAGCTCGTCATCACCGGCGGCCCGGCTGTCCGCGGCGGCTTCAACGTGGCGGTGGACAACGGCACGCTCACGGCCGGCACGGGCCAGCGCAAGCAGAGCGAGGAGCTGACGCACTCCGGGCCGAAGGCCTTCACCAACGGCCGCGTGGAGTTCGACTTCACCCTCGTGGCCCCGGCCAGCGCGGGCACCATCAACCTCTTCGGCGCCGGCAACTCCGCTGACGGCAAGGGCACCCAGGACGGTGACAGCTCGGCCATGAGCAAGAAGACCATCACCGTGGGCAGCGGCGGTGGCGGTGGTGGCGATGACGAGGGCGGCTGCTCCGCCACCGGTGGCGCGCCGCTTCTGGGCGCGGCGCTGATGGTGCTGGGCGCTCGCCTGCGCCGCCGCCGCTAGGGCGTTTGGGCCCACGAAGGCCCATGCCGCGGTGCACGGCCGTCCGCCCGCCCGGCGGACGGGCCCAAGGGGGTGGGGCGACAGGACGGAGCGGCGCGGCCTAACATCCGCGCCCTTCCGACATGCACCTCCGCCGACTCCTTCCCATCTTGTTCCTGATGGGGCCGCTCGCGTGTGCGACCGGCCCCGGCATTCGTCCCCCGGAGGCGCCGGTCTCCACCGTGCAGCGCAAGGCGGGGGAGCTGCGGGTGATGACCTTCAACATCCAGTCCGGCGCCCGCGGGCTGGAGAACGTGGCGCGAGTCATCCGCGCCTCGGTGCCGGACGTCGTCGCGCTGCAGGAGGTGGACGTCGGCTCCACCCGCGCGGGGGGCCTGGACCAGGTGGCGGAGCTGTCACGCCTCACCGGCCTGCCGCACCGCGCGCACTTCCGCACCACGGAGCTGTTCGGCGGCGCCTATGGCATCGCCCTGCTGTCGCGCTTCCCGCTGGAGTCGCTGGCGCAGTACCCGCTGCCGGTGCCCGCCAACGCGGAGCCCCGCACCCTGGCCCACGCGGTGCTCCAGGTGGACGGGCGCGAGGTGAGCGTCTACCTCACTCACCTCATCCGTCGTCCCTTCAACGGAGACGCGCGCGTGCGCCAGAGCGCGCTGGTGGCCCGGCTGATGGCGGCGGACCCGCGTCCCAAGCTGCTGATGGGCGACCTCAACGACGACCCGGGCTCGCGCCCCATCCGCCTGCTGCGGCGCGACCTGCGTGACGTGGTGGCCACCACCGGCGGCGCGAAGGGCACGTACCCGATGCCCCTCTTCCTGCCCACGCTGCGCATCGACTACGTGCTGGCGTGTGACGCCTTCACACCTGTCTCCAGCCGGGTGCTGCCCGTGGACGTGTCGGACCACTACCCCGTGGTGGCGGACCTGCGGCTGAACCCGGAGTCCACTCCGGCGGTGGCCGAGCGCGACACCCCGGCGTCCGTCTCCACCGGCTCCGCGCCCTGAAGCCCCTTCCGCGCCTGACGGGCGCGGGAAGGGCCTCGCGGGTGTTCATCAGCTCACGTTGAAGCGGTAGAGCACGTCCTTGTCGCCCTTGGTGTAGCCCTTGATGACCTGGTGCGAGAGGTTCTTCGCGCCCAGGTAGTTGAGGCCTCCGTGGGCGAAGCCCATGACGGACAGCTCGAAGTACACGTGCGGCCGGGGCACGTTGGTGATGCTCAGGTCCGTGCTGTCCTGGCCCGGGTTGACGCTCAGGTCGCCCGCGGTGAAGTAGCCCTTCCAGATGCCGGGGGTGAACAGCAGGAAGCGCCGCAGGTCCCCCTGGCTGAACATCGTCTTGAGCTGGCCCTGGCTGAGCGCGTACTCGGCGGACTTGATGCCGAACTGCCACCACGCGCTCTGGTTGCCGCCATAGAAGCGCGTCAGCAGCTCCTCGTTGAGGCGGAGGAACGCCTCCACCGGCATGCGCGTCACCGGCATGATGGGGTTGGCGAAGAACGGCTCCTTCTTCGCGAAGTCCGTGAGGAAGCTCTTCCAGGTCGCCTCGCCATGGGACTGCGCCATCATCTGCTGCCGAGCGAGGAATGCGACGCCTTTGACTTCCATTGCGTGTGCTCTCCTGAGTGGCCCCTTGCGCGCCCGCGCGCCGTGAGGTGGCGGGCGCCGCATTGTGCTGCGGGCCACTCCAGGAAGAAACGGAAACGTGCGGAAAGCGTCCGAGCGCTCGCCTGCCTACTCGAGCTGAAGCCCGCAGTCGGCACAGGCCCCCGCCACCAGGGGGGCGGCGGTGCCACACGCGGGGCACGGGGGCTCGCCATCCTCGCTGGGGGCGGCCGCGGCCTGGCGCATGGCGCCCTGGGGCAGGAGCCCCTCGCGTTCCAGGCTGTCCGCCCAGCGCTGCTGGAGGATGGCGGCCACGCGGGGCCCGTCCTCGGGGCGCACCAGCACCTGGAACTTCGGGCTGCAGCCCATCTTTCCACACGCCTCGCGGTGGACGAGCGCCGGTACGTCCGCGCCCAGACAGGCCTCCACCAACCGCCGCGCGTCCATCAGCTGCATCTCCGCGCAGGGCACCAGCTCCGCGTCCGTCAGCACCTTCGTCGCTTCCTGTTCGGTCATGGCACGGGGGATTGGAGCGCACCGGGGCCCGAGCCGTCCAGTGCGCTCGTCCGGTCGCCTGCCCTCCCGGCATCCTTGGACTGACGGGTGTCCGTGGGAGTCAATGCACTTGAAGGGGGAGTGGTCCCTGGATGGCTGAATCCCCACCGTCCGTGCGGTGTGACGCCCGCTGTCCGCGTGGACACGGGCGCAGCGGTGGGGGACGGGACATGCGGCTTGGTTGGGGTTGGCGTTGGGGTGCGTGCGCGGCACTCGTGCTGGCGGCGTGCGGTGGGCCGGTGGAGGAGGAGGGACGTGAGGGGGACTTCCAGGGCCCCTCGGAGGTGGCGCCGCTGACGAAGGTGGCGGGGAGCGAGCCGGTGGCCGCGGCCGCGGCGAGCGGCGAGACGCGCTGGCTCCAGTCGCTGGACGGGGTGGGCAAGGAGTTCGTGGCGGGGCTGGCCCATGACTCGCTCGGCAACGCCGTCACCGCGGTGAACCTGATGGAGGGCGCTCCCTCCGACCTGCTGGCGGACGGGGAGGGCGCGCTGGCCTCGTACGCGCCGGACACCTTCGTGGTGGCGAAGTACGGCCCGTCCGGCGAGCGCCTGTGGTCGCTGCCCCTGAAGGGCTTCGCGGAGGCCGTCACGGTGGACTCGCAGAGTCACGTGATTGTCGCGGGCCGCAACCCGGCCGGGGTGGACTTCGGTAGCGGGGCGCTGCCCGCCGGGCGCTTCATCCTCAAGCTGGACCGGGACGGGGACTTCGTGTGGGCGCGCTCGCTGGAGTCGCTCGGCGTGTCCGACTCCTTCGCCCTGCACCGCGTGGACACGGACCGCTCGGGCAACATGGTGCTGGCGGGCAACCTTCCGGACTCCGCGGTGGGGGAGGTGCCCGCGCTGCTGAAGTTGGGGGCGGACGGCGACTTCCTGTGGCTGCATGCCGACACGCGTGAGGGCCGCGCGCGGGGCGTGGCGGTGGACAGCGACGGCGCTTCCTACCTGGCGGGCTACTTCTTCCTGCGGCAGCCGGGGGAGACGGACTTCCGGCCCTTCCTCATCAAGCTGGACGCCGAGGGCAACATCCTGTGGGAGCGGACGCTGGAGACGGAGTACGGCTCCACCGGCGGCGTGGCCGTGCATGGCAACCGCGTGCTGATGACCGGCTACTTCATCAAGCCGGTGACCTTCATGCGGCGCACGTACCATGCGAAGGGGAGCTGGAGCGACGCGTACGTGGTGGCCTTCGACCGTGAGGGCAACGAGCGCTGGATGCGCGTCTTCGGCTGGTCCGGCCTGGACGTCTCCATGGACTACGAGGACGGCGCCGTCGTCGTCGGCCGGTACGAGGACGGGGACGACCTGGGTACCGGGCCCATGGCGGGCGTGCCGGGCGTGCAGTCCAACCTCTTCGTCGCCAAGCTGGACCGCATCGACGGCTCGCTGCGGTGGGTGCGTGGCTTCCCCATGAACCACCCGCCCAACACGGACGTGTCCGGGGACCGCTTCTTCGTCTCGTCGCACGCCACCACCGGCGTGTGCGCCCTGGCCGGCTCGCGTATCTCCGAGGTGGACTTCGGCGCCGGGACGCTCGCGGCCCCGAGGGGCGGCCGGCGTGACGCCTTCCTTGGCGGCTTCGACCCCTGACGAGGAGGACTCGCGGCCCGGCCCGGGCACGGCTACCCTGGGCCGGTGCCACCCGCCTCCCTGTCCGCCCGACCCGGGCGCCTGCGTCGCCTCCTGCTCGTGACGGGAGGCGCGCTGACGTTTGGCGTCTTCGGCCTGGCCTTCGTGGTGGACCGCTTCGGCCAGCGCGAGCGGGTGGAGGCCGCGGACGCGGTGGTGGTGCTGGGCGCGCGGGTGCTGCCGGGCGGCGTGCCCTCCGGCGCGCTGCGGGCGCGCACGGAGAAGGCGGTGGAGCTGTACCGGCGGGGACTGGCGCCCCGGCTCGTCTTCTCCGGAGGCGTGGGCGTCAACCCGCCCTCCGAGGCGCGGGTGATGCTGGCGCTGGCGACGCGGCTGGGCGTGCCGGCGGAGGCGTGCGTGCTGGAGGAGGAGAGCCACTCCACGGAGGAGAACGCCCGCTTCGCGGCGAAGCTCCTGCGCGAAGCGGGCGCGCGGCGCGTGGTGGTGGTGTCGGACCCGTACCACCTGCTGCGCGCGCGCCAGTACTTCCGGCTGAACGGCCTGGACGTGGGCACCAGCCCCGCGCTGGAGACGGAGCGCAACCTCAACGCGGTGGACCGCTTCTACTGGACGGTGCGCGAGGCCGTCGCCCTCTTGCTGCACCCGCGCGTGCTGCTGGCCCGAGCGCCTACTCCGCCGGCACCGTGAGCGCGCGCAGCTCGCGCCGGCCACCGGGCGCCGCCACGCGCAGCAGCACGGACTCGCCGGGGCCCGCCTCGCGCAGGGCCTTCACGAAGTCCCGGGCGCGGCGCACGGGCTGACCGCGCGCCTCCACCACCACCATGCCCGGCGCCAGGCCCGCGCGCTCCGCCACCGAGCCCGGGGCCACCCTCACGACCAGCGCGCCCGACGGCGGCAGCTCCTGGGTCCGCGCCAGTCGCGCGTCCATGTCCGAGATGACGAGGCCCACGCGCTCGTCCGCCGGTGCCGCGGGCTCCTCTGGCCGGGGCCGGGACGCCACTCCCTCCAGGTCCGGCCGGGTGCCCAGCGTGACCTTCACCTCCCGCGGCTCGCCAGCCCGGAAGATGGATAGCGTGAGCGCGGTGCCCGGGGACTTCAGCCCCACCGTGCGCGTGAGGGCGCGGCCGGAGTCGATGGGCTGCCCGTCCGCGGAGACGATGATGTCGTCGGACTGGAGGCCCGCCGCGGCGCCCGGAGTGTCCTCGGTGACCTCGGTGATGATGGCGCCCTCGCGCGCGGGCACGCCCAGCGCCTCGCCCAGGTCCGGCGTCAGGTCCTGCACGACGACGCCCAGCCACCCGCGCGTGACGGCGCCCTCCTTCTCCAGCTGGGGCAGCAGCGCGCGGACGAGGTTGCTGGGCACCGCGAAGCCGATGCCGGAGCCCTGGCCGATGATGGCGGTGTTGATGCCCACCACCTCGCCCCGGAGGTTGAAGAGCGGGCCGCCGGAGTTGCCGGGGTTGATGGCGGCGTCCGTCTGGAGGAACTCGTCGTAAGGGCCCGCGCCGATGTTGCGCGCCTTGGCGGAGATGATGCCGAGGCTGACGCTGGAGCTCAGGCCGAAGGGGTTGCCGATGGCCACCACCCAGTCGCCCACGCGCAGCGCGTCCGCGTCACCCAGGCGCACCACCGGCAGCGGCTTCGAGTCGGGCGGGAGCTGGAGCTGCAGCAGGGCCACGTCCGTGAGCGGATCCGTGCCCAGCACCTTCGCGGCCAGCTCGCGCCCGTCCGGCAGCTGCACCTGGATGTCCCGGGCATCCTCCACCACGTGGTTGTTGGTGAGCACCAGGCCCTGCGCGTCGATGATGAAGCCCGAGCCGAGCCCCTGGCGCGGTGCCTCCTCGCGCGGGCCCGGAGGGCCGAACGGGGTGAAGGGCCCCCAGGGGGAGCCGTCGAAGGGTGACTCCTCGTCTCCGCCAAAGGGCGAGCCGCCGCGCGTGCGGACCGACGGAGCCGCCGCGCGGACCTCCACGCTGACGACGGCGTCATTCACGGAGTCCACCAGCGGCGCGACGGATGCGAGCGCGGCGCCCATGTCCGGGGGCATCACCTGCCCGGCCGGCAGGCGCTGCTCCCCGGGCGGGGTGGTCGGAGCGGAGTCGGCGGGGGCCTTCTGGGC
>NZ_JABBJJ010000001.1 GCF_012933655.1 Pyxidicoccus fallax
TCAGATGTGTAACAGACACGGGTGAGGGAGGAGAGGGGCGGTGGGGTGACGCGCACCTCCAGCTCCAGGAGGGACTCGGGACCGTCGGGACGCAGCGCGAGGCGGCGGGTGTCGGAGAGCTTCTCGAGCTGCTCGGACAGTCGCTCGGTGGCGTTCTCGGGGAGTGACCTACCCTGGAACCAGAGCTGGGTGCCGAGTCGCGGCGCGTGCAGTCCAATGAAGGACTGGTGGGTGGGTGCGACGACGGTGGTGAGATGCAGGGGTGCGGTGGTGTTCTCCTCGGCGCCCCAGACGGGGATGCCGGGGAACTGCACGGGGTGCGCGGTGCCGCCCTGCGCGGCGATGAACTCGGGGACGCGGCGGGGGTGGACGCGGGAGAGCTGGTCATCCAGCGCGAGCGTCAGCTCCTCGGTGGCCTTTTCCAGGGAGTCCGCGTGGACCGCGAGGCGGGGCAGGGCGAGGGGCGTGAGCGTCACGCGGCCGCTGGCATGTTTCTGCACCCAGCATTGGAAACGAAAGTTCATGGAGAGCGCTCACGCTAGCACGGTGACGCGCAGGGACGCGGCGGGCCCACGGAGGCTGACGCGCCACCGTGGCGCCTTCGATGGTCTCGTGCACGGAGGGCATGTGTATCCGGGCGCTCTTCCTATACATGTGCGCGCTTTCCTTGATGGGGGTATCGCTGGTGCTCGGGCTCATCGGGCCGAGGTGACAACGTCTCGCCTCAACGCCTGCCAACTCGCTGAAGCGCCGCACTGCCCCTGGGGCCGCAGTGGCAGGGCCCACAGCTTCCGGGTGCCTGTACCGTCAGCGGCGGTGAAGAAGACGTCCTCACCGGCGCGAACGAACCTTCGCGGATCCGATGAGAGTGCCCCGGGAGCCAGCTCGTCGAGCGGCACCGTCCCCTCCGCCGTGCCATTGCTCACCCACGGCTCACGTCCACGCCCCGTGACCTCGGCGCTGAAGAACAGGTTGCCCTGAGCCACCATCAGCTCCGCGGGAGACGCGCTGCCGGCCCCGGGTTCGAGGTCCATGACGAGGTGGGTCCCCGACTCCGTGCCATCACTCACCCACAGCTCGCGCCCGTGCGTCCCATCGTCCGCGGCGAAGAAGAGTCGGTTCCCCATCACCGTCAGCCCACCCGGTGCCGAGCCCGCCTCGCCGGCCCGGAGGTCCTTCACCCGCTGCGTTCCCTTCTCGGTGCCGTCGCTGCGCCACAGCTCCGCGTCGGTGCCCGCCTTCCCGGTGGTGGCGCTGAAGTACAGCTGCCCGCCCAGGGCCGCCATCCCGCCGACCTGCGCGAACATGCTCACGAGCGTCGGTGCGCCTCCCTCCGTCGCCATCAGGTGCATCTCCGGGTCGTGCAGGTGCCCCATGACGAAGAACAGGCGCCGGCCCGCGGTGGTCAGCGACTCCAGGATGCCGCCCTCGCTCGGGACGCGCGCCAGCTCGACGGCGCCCGGTCCTCCGTCGCTGCGCATCAGCACCGTGGAGAGCCCCTGGAAGTGCGCGAGGAAGTAGAGCGCGCCATCTCCCCCTCGCGTCATGCGGTCGGGAGAGGTGCCCTCGGGGCCCGGGTCGAGATCCTGCACCAGGACGGTGCCCTCGTCCGTCCCATCGCTGCGCCACAGCTCGCGCCCATGCTCGGGGTCGCTCGCGGCGAAGTAGAGCAGGCCGTTGTACTCGAGCAGGGACTGCGGCTCCGAGCCCGTCTTCCCGGGCCAGAGGTCCTTCACCCTCCGCGTTCCACCCGCGCTGCCGTCACTCACCCACAATTCCCGCCCGTGCTCCGGGTCCTCGGCGGCGAAGAAGACCCTGTTGCCCACCCGGGTCGCTTCCGAGGGCCCCAGCCCCGTCGGCCCGGGGGAGAGGACCCGCACGAGGCACGAGCCCGGCCCTCGGGTACCCCTGCTCGCCCACACGCCTTGCCCCGTCGCGCCGGCCTCAGCGACGAAGAAGAGGGCGCGCTCGCCGTCCACCATCTCCGGAACACCTCTGTCCGATTCCTCGGGCGCGGGCCCCAGCGGGATGGCGGTGCGCCCGCAGGGAGTCCAGGGCAGGGTGTCCGGAACAGGCGGGGGCGGACCGTTTCCTTCCGGCGGAGGCTTGCCGCCTGGGGATGTGGCGCAGCCGCAAAGGAGCGCGAGCACCACGGAGAGCTGACGCCACCACCTCATGAGAGCCTCCTGCGCGGGGACCCTCGTCTATCCGCCTGGAAGAACGGTGTCTGTCTCCCCGCGGGGTCAGCGTGCTCCCATGACCTGACGATTCTCCAGACCCGAGGCCGATTGGCGCTCCATCCCTCCCACGTAGGTTGCGCGCTTTCAGCCGGCAGGAACTCACCCGGAGGCCGCCATGCAATGGAGACCCGTCTTCCCCCGCTCGTGGGGGCTCGCGGTCTGGCTCGTCGGATTCGCGGTGCTGGCCTCTTCCGCTCGGGCCCAGGGCCCCGCGGAGGTGGGGCAGTGGTCGAGCGTCATGTCGTGGCCCATCTCCGCCACCCACACGTCCCTGCAGCCCGATGGCAGGGTGATGTTCTTCGGAGAGTTCGACGAGGGGAACCTGCCTCCGCGGCGCTGGGACCCCGTCACCAACACCGTCACCGCGCTGCCGCACCCGGGTTACAACATCTTCTGCGCCGGCCACTCGTACCTCGCGGACGGCAAGCTGCTCGTCACCGGGGGGCACGTGACGAGCAACGTGGGGCTCAACGACGCGAGCCTCTTCGACCCCTTCACGGCGTCGTGGATCCGCCTGCCGGACATGAACGCCGGGCGCTGGTACCCCACCAACACCACGCTGTCGAACGGAGACGTGCTGGTGGTCTCCGGTGACATGAACGGCAGCGGCAACGTCAACACGCTCCCCCAGCGCTTCCTGGCCAGCAGCCGGACCTGGCGGAACATGACCACGGCCCGGCTGGCGCTGCCGCTCTATCCGAAAATGTTTCTCGCCCCCAGTGGCCGGCTCTTCTACGCCGGCCCGTCGCGAGCCAGCCGCTGGTTGAGCACGGCGGGCACGGGCACCTGGAGCTCGGGCCCCTCCAGCAACTTCGGCACCCGGAGCTACGGGCCCGCCGTCTACCTGGACGCCCGCGTGTACATCATCGGCGGCGGAGACCCGCCGACCGCCACCACCGAGGTCATCGACCTCGACGCGGACGCACCGAGCTGGAGCTACGTGTCCTCGATGACCATTCGCCGGCGCCAGCACAATGCGACCCTGCTCCCCGATG
Organism: Pyxidicoccus fallax; assembly: GCF_012933655.1. GTDB lineage: Bacteria > Myxococcota > Myxococcia > Myxococcales > Myxococcaceae > Myxococcus > Myxococcus fallax. Next base: position 3,236 of record NZ_JABBJJ010000001.1, read on the forward strand.
GGACGGTGCTCGTCACCGGCGGCAGCTCCGGCAGCGGCTTCGACAACGCGAGCACCCCCGTCTTCCATGCCGAGGTGTACGACCCCACCGCCAACCGCTGGACGCGGCTCGCGAGCAACACCGTGTACCGGGGCTACCATGCCACCGCGGTGCTGTTGCCGGACGGGCGGGTCCTCAGCGCCGGGGGCAGGAACCGGCGCTCCGCCGAGGTCTTCTCGCCGCCCTACCTCTTCAAGGGGGCCCGCCCGACGCTCGGCTCGGCTCCCGAGACGGTGATGCCCGGGACGACCTTCACCGTCACGACGCCGGATGCGGCGCGAATCACGAAGGTGACGCTCATCGCGCTCGGCTCGGTGACGCACACGTTCGACGAGAACCAGCGGCTGCTGACCTTGCCGTTCTCGCGCGGCACCGACAGCCTCACCGTCACCGCGCCGACCTTCAACAGCAGGGCGCCGGTGGGCTACTACCACCTCTTCCTCGTGAACGACGCCGGAGTCCCCTCGGTGGGGCGGAGCATCAGAATCCTGCGGCGGCCCACGGTCGCGGCCGGGGCCCTCCAGGACGAGGAGCCGTAGCACGGCCGGCTTCGGGTTGCCCTGGACCGTGTCTCGGCTTCACTCTCAGGGGCCATGACCGGTCCGCGACCCAAGACCTGTGCGGCCTGCGGCCGCGCCATCGCCGCCCACGAGGTGTATTACCGCTTCAAGCTCGTCCTCGAAGGGGAGCAGGACGTGCTCGACGCCCCGGGAGAAGGGGGGGAGGGGGACGACCTCGCCACGCTCGTCCGGCAGCTCGAGGAGGGACCGGAAGATACACGCGAGTTGGAGGAACAGGTGCACTGGGAGCGCACCGGGGTGGTGTGCTCGAAATGCCGCTCGGTGGTGGTGCGGACACTGGCGCCCCCCTCGGTGGCCGGGCCGCACTGACGCCCTGCCGTCACGGTGAGACTCCGCCGCTGGAGGGGCAGACTGGCCGAGCGAGTTGGCTCGAGGGCAGTGCCAACACTCTGTCGGACCTCCCACGGCCTCGCTGTAGTAAGTTGGCGCGAATGGTACGCACTCCAGTACTGGTACTCATCGGATTCATCCTCTTCGCCTCCGCCCAGGCCTCCGCCGCGGCTCCGGCTCCCGGCTCCGCGAAGTCCGTCGCGGAGGCCTCGAAGCGAGTGGAGAGCGCTCGCGCCGCCCTCAACGCGGCCGTTCAGCGGATCGAGAAGGATCCGCCGAACAACGCCGACCTCGACGCCGCCGTCGCGGCGGTGGAGGCGCTGAAAGACGCGCTCAATGCGGGAGCGAGCTTCGAGACGGAAGATCTCGACTACGCCAAGACCGTCCTGGCCGCACGGAAGCAGCTCCGGGCGCAGCGCGAGTACGTCGACGAGCGCCGAGCCAAGGTCCACATCCACGAGTTCCGCCGGCGCATCGACGGCGCGCTCGCGACCGTGAACGAGCGCATGACGAAGCTCGCGGACAAGGACCCCGCCCCCAAGGCGATGGATGATGCCCGGGCCGCGGTGGCGGAGCTCAAGAAGCTGACCAACGAGGGCCGGTCCCTGACGAGCCAGGACCCGAAGTTCGCCGCGTACATCACTGATGTCGACGCGACCGTCGCCCGTCACGAGAAGACCATCGACGAGCGGTGGCTGCAGCAGTCGGCCCAGAAGCAGCGAGGGCTCCTGACCGACAGTCGCAAGGCGCTGTCCACCTCGCTCGCCGAGCTGGACAAGGCCTGGTCGGACGAGAAGTTCGGCGCCACCGACAAGGCCGTGGCGGCGCTGCAGAAGCAGCTCGACGAGGGCAAGCCGCTCGAGGAGAAGGACAAGGCGTATCGCGCGGACGCGGACAAGGCTCGGGCCGAGATCACGCAGGCGAAGCGCCGGATGGAGGAGCTCGTGGTGCAGGCGGGTGTCTCGCGGGTCAAGGCGGAGATGGGGCCTGCCCATGAGGAGCTCGTCGTGGCCGCCAAGGCGCTGCGCGCGAGGAAGCCCACGCCCGAGCAACTCGCCGAGGCCAAGACCGCGGCGTTCGTCGTCCGGAAGCTGGTGGAGCGGTACGAGCCGCAGGCGGCGCGGAGCCAGGCCATTGGCCAGTACATCAACGAGGTGAAGAACACGCTCGTCGAGGTGGAGGTGGCCCTCCAGGTTCGTAGCCTCGACGCGGCTCGCGCCGACGTCCTGCAGGCCCTGCGCAATGTCGAGAAGCGCTCGGCGACCGACGAGCAGTTCGAGGAGGCGAAGACGGCGCTGGTCGTCCTGGAGAAGACGCTGGAGACGGTCCACGCGAAGAACCCGGCCATCAGCCCCGCCGCCGCCGAGGCACGTCAGCTGCTCAAGGACGGACGGGCGACGATGGAGCGGCGCCGGTACGAAATCGATCTGCAGCAGCAGCGCGCGAAGGTCGACGAGGCGCGGAAGAACGCGGCGGCCCTGGTCACCCAGATCCAGAAGGAGAAGCCCACCGAGGCGCAGCTCACGGAGGCGGAGAACGCCGTCAAGCAGATCGGCACGGTGCTGGAGACGGGCGCCCACTTCGTCAAGAAGGACCGCGACTACGCGATTTACGCCAAGGAGTCGAAGGAGCGCATGGCGGAGCTGAGCGACCGCATCAACCGGCGGAAGATCGTGCTGGCCGCGGCGGACGCCCGCGCTCAGCTCACCGAGCGGCTGGCCTCGACGAAGGAGAAGCTCGCGACCGCGAAGCTCGTCTCCGCGACCGACGCCGACGTCGAGACCGCCCAGAAGAGCGTGGACGAAATCATGCAGATGTTCGAGGCGCGCGCGGAGCTGGAGCGTCAGGACGCGGGCTATGCGTCGTACGCCGAGCGGGCACGCGCCGAGTGGCTGAAGCTGGTGGAGGGGCTGGAGCTCGCGAAGCAGGCGCGGGCGTTGCGCCGGCTGACGGGTGAGGCCCTGGCCGCCGCCAGCAAGGAGTCGGAGGCGGCCGCGTCCGCCACGGACCTGCGCAAGCGGAAGAGCCTGTACGCGAGCGCGATGGAGAAGCTCCAGGCCTGCCAGGACGACGGCGCCAGGATGGTGAAGGAGAACGCCAGCCTCGCCACCATCGACGTGCTCATTGGCGGAGTCCCCACCCGGCCCCAGGACGTGATGGCTCAGTGCGCCCAGAAGGCGCAGGCGCTGCAGGAGCCCCACAAGAAGGCCGACATGCAGCTCCGGTTCCACGAAGGCCCGAAGACGGCCTACGACTCGGCCCGGCAGCTGCTCTCCAAGGGGAAGAAGAGCGAGGCGCTCGCGAAGCTCAACGACTGCGTCACGGAGGGGCGCATCTTCGAGAACCGGTATCCCGACTTCAAGGAGCAGAAGTTCGACGTCGGCGGCGCCAGCATGAGCGTGAACGACCTGATCCAGGTCTGCGTGAAGGAGCGCAAGCCGCTGCAGGCGGCCCGCTGACGCGCCCGGGGCGTTCGCGCGCCCCGGAACCCCGGCCTGCTCGGCCGCTCGGTGTCAGGACCGGGCGGCCAGGTGCTTGCCGGTCAGTGAGCCCGGGTGTGAGACGAGCTTCCCGGGGAGCCCTTCGAAGACCACGCGGCCGCCCTCGTTCCCGGCGCCGGGGCCCAGGTCAATGACCCAGTCCGCGCGGGAGACCACGTCGAGGTTGTGCTCGATGACGATGACGGTGGACCCGGCGTCGACGAGCCGGTCGAACAGGCCAATCAGCGTGTCCACGTCGTTCATGTGCAGGCCGGTGGTGGGCTCGTCGAGCACGTAGATGTTGCCCGACTGGCCCAGCTCGGCGGCGAGCTTCAGGCGCTGGCGCTCGCCGCCCGAGAGCGTCGACAGCGGCTGCCCCAGCGTGAGGTAGCCGAGCCCGACGTCATCCAGCCCCTGGAGAATCCGGGCGATGGCCGGCTCGGTGAAGAAGGCCACGGCCTCGGTGATGGACATCTCGTAGACGTCGCTGATGGACCTGCCGCGCAGCTTGTAGGCCAGCACCTCGTCGGTGAACCGCTTGCCCTCGCACGTCTCGCAGACGGTCACCATCGGGTCCAGGTGCGCCAGGTCCGTGTAGATGACGCCGAGCCCGTTGCAGTCCGGGCAGGCGCCCTTCGAGTTGGCGGAGAACAGCGCGGCGTCCACCTTGTTCGCCTTGGCGAAGGCCTTCCGGACGTTGTCGAGGATGCCGGTGTACGTGGCGGTGTTGGAGCGGCGCGAGCCGCGCGCCAGGTTCTGGTCGATGATGAGCGTCTCGGGGTACGCCCTGGGCAGGCAGCCCTGGATGAGCGACGACTTCCCCGAGCCCGCGACGCCCGTCACGACGGTCAGCACCCCGCGAGGAATCGAGACGGAGACGTTCTGGAGGTTGTTGAGGCGGGCGCCCTCGATGCGGAGCTGCCCCGTGGGCTGGCGTGGCGTCGTCTTGAGGGGCTGGTACTTCTTCATGTGGTTGCCCGTGAGCGTGCCCGAGGTCAGCAGACCCTCGTAGGTGCCCTCGTAGACGACCTGTCCGCCCTTGCTGCCGGCCCTGGGCCCCATGTCGACCACGTGGTCGGCGATGGCAATCATGTCCGGCTTGTGCTCGACGATGAGCACGGTGTTGCCCTTGTCGCGGAGCTGCTGCATCAGGCCCGCGAGCCGGCCGACGTCGTGCGGGTGGAGCCCCACGCTGGGCTCGTCGAAGATGTACGTCACGTCGGTGAGGCTGGAGCCCAGGTGTCTCACCATCTTCACGCGCTGGCTCTCTCCACCCGACAGCGTCGAACTCTCGCGGTCGAGGCTGAGGTAGCCCAGCCCGATGGTCACCAGGTTGTCGAGCCGGTGGGCCAGCGCCTCCAGCATCGGTCCCACGGACGGAGCGTCGAGCGCGCGGACGAAGGCGGCGAGGTCCGAGACCTGCATCGCTGAACACTCGGCGATGTTCTTGCCCTGGATGCGGCTGCCGAGCGCGGCCTGGTTGAGCCGGCCACCCTTGCAGGCGGGGCAGGTGGCGCGGGTGAAGATGCGCTCGTATTCCGCGCGGACATGCGGCTGGACGTTCTCCGGGTCCTTGGAGCCCAGCGTCCTGCGCAGCCGGGGGACGAGGCCCTCGTAGGTGAGGTTCAGCTTGTCGACCTTGACCTTCCGGCCGTCGTCCAGATGGAGGAGCTTGTCCAACTCCTCCTTCGAGTATTTGGAGAGCTTCTTGTCGAGGTCGAAGAAGCCGGACTTCGCGTAGATGGTCCAGTTCCAGCTGTCGACCGCGTAGTCCTTGGGGAGGATGGCGCCCTCGTTGAGGGACTTGGACTTGTCGATGACGGCGTCCATGTCCATGGACGCGACCTGACCCAGGCCCTCGCAGTCGGGGCAGAGACCGCGCGGGTCGTTGTAGGAGTAGAACCCCGGGCTGCCCAGACGGGGCTCGGCGAGACGCGAGAACACCACGCGGAGCATCTGCGCCGCATCCGTGACGGTGGCGACCGTGGAGCGCGAGTTCCCGCCCAGCCGCTGCTGGTCGACGATGATGGCCGCGGAGATGTTCTCCAGGCTCTCCGCATCCGGCTGGCCGTAGTGCGGCATGAACTGCTGCACGAAGGCCGGATAGGTCTCGTTGATGAGCCGCTGGCTCTCCGCCGCGATGGTGCCGAAGACCAGCGACGACTTGCCCGAGCCCGAGACACCGGTGAAGACGGTGATCTTCCGCTTGGGGATGTCGAGCGAGACGTTCTTGAGGTTGTTCTCCCGCGCCCCACGAATCTTGATGGAACCGTACATGGCGTCCTTCTCCTCGCCGCTCGACATCCTTCCAGCGGCGGCGTAACTTCGTACAGTGCACGGGGTTTAGCACGACAACCTCGTACACTGTAAATAGTTATTTCGAGAGACGGATGAGTGACGAGATTTCTGGGCGGGGCGACCCGTTGAAGTCACTGCAGCTGCTGTGGGGAAGGACCGAGGCGCCGCGACGGGGTCCGAAGGCGAAGGCCGGTGTGGCGGACCTGGTGTCCGCGGCCGTGGCCATTGCCGATGCCGAAGGGCTCGACGCGGTGAGCACGCGCCGGGTCGCGGACGCGGTGGGCATCTCTCCCATGTCGTTCTACACGCACATCCCCGGCAAGGCGGAGCTGCTCGACCTGATGATGGATGCGGTGGCGGGCGAGGTCCTGAAGGACAGGCCCGTCTTCAAGCCCGCGCAGTGGCGAGCCAACCTGAGCCGGGTGGCGACGGACTATCGCGACTTCTATCTGGCCCACCCGTGGGTGATTCAGCTCGCGACGCACCGGACAGTGCTGGGGCCGAACACGTTCCGGTCGGCCGATGTGGCGCTGAGCGCTGTCGAGGGACTGGGGCTCACCGATTTGGAGATGGACCGGGTCCTGAACCTGGTCCTGGACTACGTGCACGGCGCGGTACGCAACGCGGCGCGGGAGAAGCGGGTGAAGGAATTGACTGGAATGACCGACGCGGAGTGGTGGTCCCGCGTCGAGCCGTTCCTGGAGACGGTGGACTTCTCGCCCTATCCCGTGCTGTCGCGTGTGGGGAAGACCACCGGAGAGACCTACGGGGCGCATGACCCCGAAGGGGCCTTTGCTTTCGGACTGGCTCGGGTGCTCGATGGCTTGAGCGTGTTCATCGAGGAGAAGACCGCGAAGCGGAAGCGATAGCTGTGCACGACCCACTTCCAGCAACGAGATGAAGTCATGCGATGGCATCAACAGGAAAGCATTCCGCACTACGAAGACGCCCTGGAACATCCAGAATGGGGCTTCATGCTGCCCACCGATGACATGGATGTATTCGTCTTCGAACCCATGCCGTCAGAAAACTGGAAGGTATCCTCCTTCAACTACGCAGGTGAGAAGGTCTTCTTCAGGCATCGACTTCACGACGACAGAATCCAGGTAGACGTGTTCATCCCCTCCAGGCCCTCCGACGAGCGCACTGAAGGAGATGATGAGTCTTCCCAATACCGTTGCGCGTTGTGGCTGTGCAACCTGGAGCAGATGAAGGATGGCAACCGTCCTCCCAACGCGTCAGTGAAACACAGCGTCTTCAGCGATTTTGAATATTCCCTGGCCGCAAGCCGGACAGACCCTGTCTGCTTCGGCTTCTACCACTGCGAGTGGTACTGAGAGGCCTGCAGTGCCGCAAGGCCCTGCTTTAGAGCATGAGCCCGTGAACGGACCAGGGTTCCATCTACCGGGTGGGCAGTTCCTGGAACGTGATGCCGTTCAGTCCCAAGCGGTGAACTGCCTCCATGAACCGTTCGGTGCCGACAACCACCGTGGAGAAGTTGCTCACCCGGAAAAGGTCCAGGTCGGTGGGCAGGGATGCCACGTCGAGGATGGGCACTTCCGGCAGTCGGGCCGCGAGCCGGCCGCAAGTCGCGCAAGGGGATGGCATGTCCGGCGGTAGGCAGTCCGGGTGCAGCCTGCCGTAGGGCTCGATTTGAAGCTCCAGCAACTCCGGCGGGTTCTTCTCGCGGAACCGCAACGCCGTCGGGAATCCCTGAAGCCCGCGAACGTCTCCCGCTTGCAGGCGCTCCAGCACCTCCCGGCGCACCACCCACGAGATGTCCCCAAGAGACGTGAATGGGCCGAACTTCCCGGAGGCCCGGCCCTCCAGAGGCCCGAAGCGCGTGCCGGGTGGCAGCTTCGCATTGGGAGGCGCGAAGGGACGTACCAGCTCCCGTAGCCGCGCGAGTTCGGTATCGGGGACGGGCCAGGGCCGTACGAACTTCGCCCGCTCGGGCAGTTGTGACAGGTCCACACCGGGGTATTGGTGCCCTGACATCCCCCACGTGACGCCGCATTCGGAGCACTTCACGCCAGGCAGGCTCCACTTGTGCGCGGCATCAATGCTCGCGGGATATGGCTTCTCTTCGCGCAAACAGAAGTACCGGGTCATCTCGATGACCAACCCCTCACGCCCCCGGGCGGGAATAATAGGACTGGATGGGACCGCCCAGGAGTTCGAAGCGGTAGATGAGTTCCCCCGCGTGCTTGAAGATTTCCTCGGGGGAGGCGTACTCGTTTTGTCTCCTGAAGTCCCGCCATGCCTGGTTCCACGGACCTCCACGCCCGTCATTGCCATGAATCCGTCGGTGAACGTGCAGCGGAATGGGCAAGGTGTAGTCGTGGATTTTGACTCCTCTGTCCCTGAACCACTCCGCCATTTCCCGGGCCTGCGGGAAAATGTGGTGCTTCTCCCAACGGCCGGCCGTGAGCTGGCGTGAAGGGGGGACGATTCGCTCGGGGGCGCCGTTCCAATTGGGGAAGACCATGACGGCGCCACCGGGGAGCTTCCCCGCGCCTCCCCAGTTCCTCCGAGGACCGCTGCCCGGCGCCGCCGCAGGAGGGCGCGCCCCGGGGAAGCGCGCCAGCTCGACTTCACCGGGCACGTCCTCACAGCGATAGAAGCCGCAGGTGTCCCCCAGGCAGAGGAGGGTGACGCACTGGTCTTCATGGGGTGCGTCACACTCAACTTCCGCCGCATCGGCCCAAGCCTGCTGCAAGGGAGGTGTGACGCTGGAGCAGCCCAGCCAGGACGCGGCGAGCAGCGAAAGCCAGAACGCGTGAAGGGTCTGCATTGCACGCGAACCCTAACAGCCCATCCCGTCAGAAGCCCAGGATGCGGAGCCTGGGGTTGCCGCGGCGGAGGGCCTCCACCGCGCCGGGCTCCAGGGGCGTGCGGTACAGCATGAGCTCCTGGAGCGAGGGCATCCGAGCCAGCGCCGCTGGGAGCCCCTGAAGGGGATTGCCCGAGAGGGTCAGCGAGGTGAGTGACTTCAGCTCGGTGATGCGCTCAGGCAGGGAGGTGAGGCCGCAGTCGTGCAGGAAGAGCCTCGTGAGCCGGGGCAGGCGAGTGAGGGCCTCCAGGAGCGATTCCACGTCGAGCCCCGGATTTCGGCCCAGGTCCAGGTGCACCAGAGAGCGCAGCCCTCCCATGGCGGCGGGAACACGGACGAGTCCCGACTCGCGGTACGCGAGGACCGCGAGGTTGCGCAGCCGGCACGCCTGGTCCAGCGTCGCCGTGGCATCGCTCCAGGGGTTCCCATCCAGCGACAGCTTCTGCATCCGGTAGAGCGCCTCGAAGCCGGAGGGCAGGGTGCGCAGGGCGTTGCCATGAAGGTGCAGCACCTTGAGCGACCTCAGCGCCATGAAGGCCTCGGGCAGATGCGAGAGGCGCGAATCGCTCAGGGAGAGCACCTCCAGCCGGGGCAGCCTCGCGAGCTGCGTCAGCGCGACGTCGGCATCCAGGCTGGGATTGAGGGAGAGGTTGAGCTTGCGCAACGAGCCCAGCGCCTCCAAGCGGTCATGGAGCTTCACCAGCCGGTTGTCACGCAGGCTCAGCTTCTCCAGGCCCGGCAGGTCGAAAATGACGTCGGACAGCCGGGTGAGCCGGTTGTGGGACAGCTCGATGCGGCGCAGGTTCGGAAATTCGAGAAGGTCGGGCGGCAGTTCCTCCAGCCTCGCGTGGCTCAGCGAGAGGTGGGTGGCCCGCGAGGCATCGGCACGGGCTTCCCGGAGCGAGACATGGCCGGAGAGCATGGCCGCCATCCTACAGCCGTGGGCCCTGCTTCACTCGACGTGCGGTGAGACCGTACTCCCGAGCGCGCCGGGAAATGGCCGCGCACGCGTCGCGTAGGGATGGGGTATGAGCCGCGCCGAAGCCATGCACACGCCCGCCGTGGATACCTCTCCCTGGAAACCCCTGCTGCTCACGGTGGTCGGGTTCGCCCTGCTCGACGCGTTCTATTACCTGCCGCTCATGCTGGGGCCGAGCCCCACGGTCTACGTGGCGGTCTACGTGTCGTTCTTCCTCGTGGCCCACGTCTGGGGCCGGCTCACCGGGGTGGGCGGCTTGCGCGGCTACGGCTTCTTCCGGCACGCCGGCTGGGGCCGCAACGTCGCGCTGGGCTTCGCCGCCGGCCTCGCGTTCCAGGGGCTCGGCTACGCGGCGGAGTGGGCGCTGGGCGGCTTCCGCGTCGACGGCTTCATCGCCGCCGGGCCCCTGTTCTCACTGCTGGCGATGGCCGCGTTCGGGATGTTCCTGTCCTCCGCGACGGACGACATCCTCATCCGCGGGTACCTCTTCCGGCACCTATCGCCCTACGTGTCCAGCCGCGGCCTCATCCTCGGGACGACGGCGGTGTACGTCCTCAACCACGTCTTCTACGCGGAGCTGACGCCCCTGCTCTGTCTGCGGCTCGCGCTGCTGGGGCTCGTCTTCGCGTACACACTGGCGCGCACCGGCTCGCTGTGGCTGGCCATCGGCCTGCACTGGGGCGGCAACGTCATGTACCGCATGCGCAACGGCTTCGACCCCCAGCAAGGCGGCATCATCCGGTTGTCCGAGCTGCCCCAGCCGGCGTGGTTCGACTGGCTCGGCGTGGGCGCGACGGCGCTCATGCTCGCGACCTCGGTCCTGCTCGTCCGTTGGGCGGTGAAGGCGGAGCCGCTGCCTCCATCCACGGAGGCAGCCGAGCCAAACGCCGCTCCGGCCATGGCGCCGGGCGCCTGACGTCCTTCGCCGCGCGGCCGAAGTCAGGGGGCGACGGGAAGTCGCTCCGGCTCCTGGAGCAGCACCTCCAGGCACCTGCCTCGGACCTCCTCATGGAGTGAGTACCTCGCGAGGTGGCCCACCAGGCTCCGGCGGGCCCGCGCCTCCCAGTGTCGGCTCTTATCCAGCAGCTGCTCCAGCCAGACTCCCGCGGGCAGACGGGGCAGCTCGGGGAACTCCTCGACAGCCCGCGCCCGGGTCCAGGCCTCGCGCCAGAATGCATCGGAGGGGCTGTACGCCCCCTCGCTGGCACGGACCAGTATCGGACGCAGCAGCTCCGGGGACAGCTCGCGCTCGCGCAGCGCCGGCAGGTCCTGCGCCAGGAGTGCGTCCACGCACCCGAGTCCGAGTGCGCCTCCCTCTGTCCGCGCGAGCGCTCCGAAGACGCACGCGCTTCCATGCGCGCTCAGGAGGGCCACCCAAAAGGAGGCCGTGGAATCTCCCCGCATGGGCCGAAGCCATTCCGGCGAGAGGGCGAGCCTGAGGAGGCCCTCCGCGCGAGCCGGATGATGCTCGGCGCTCCGCCTCAGCGCGTCCCCGAAGAAGGGGGCCGCCCTGACCGCCTCAGGGGCCGGTGCGGCGGCGAGCAACCCGCCCACGATGCGCACGGGCTCCACGACGTCCTCGCCGTGCTCCGCCGCGTAGGCCAGGACCCGGGCCTTCACGTGCAGCGGCGCCCAGGGGTTCTCCCAGGGCTGGCCGGGGAGCCGCACGTAGAAGGGAAAGACGGTGGGCTCTGGCTCTCCCTGGAGCTCGATGTGCGCCTTGAGGGAGGGCCAGTTCCGCTCGGTCACCAGGAAGACGCTCATGCGTTGCTCGAAGCACGTGAGGAGCCGCCAGGCCTCGTCTTCCCAAGGCGTCTTCCAGGCCTCGCTGACGAGCCGCTCCCACAGGGCCACCTCTTCGCTCGGCAAGGGCAGGGGCAGGTCGGACAACCAGTGGAACTCCCCCAGCGGGGCGTTCCTCTCGACCCTCGCGTACAGCGCTTCCCTCCCGGCGGCGCGAGCCAGAACCTTCCGCCAGAACACCAGGTGGAGCGGAATCTCCATTCCGGCCACCTGGCCCATGGAGGGAGCGAAGCCCGCGTGCAGCGCATCCGGTGCGAGGCAGGCATCCGCCAGGACGGAGAGGGCGCTGGCATCGCCCTCGGCCAGCAACCAGTTCAAGGCCTCCTCCGCCTGCTGGAACGCGCGCTGCCATTGCCCCGAGCCGAGGACCTCGGCGCCCGAGATGGCGATGACGCCCACGGGCCCATGACGGAAGGCCTCCGGCGCCTCGCGCTTCTGGATGAGCTTCCGGACGCACCATTGCGCGATGAGCGCCTGGGGAACACCGGCCTCGAGCAGCGTCCTCCAGCCCAGCGCCGGCTGCTCCATCCACATCTCGCTGTGTGCCTGCCACTCCGGGTCGCCGAACCCCAGCAGGCGCAGGACCGCGGCATGGGTCCGGATCCGCTCGCCGTCCCTGTCCGTCCGAGGCCACAGGTCCACGAGGTTCTCGAGCAGCGCCTGGACCGCCGTCTCACGCAGGCCGAGCGAGTCCAGCCGTTCCAGGCCTTGCTCCAGCACGAGCCGCCGGAGCGCCTCCGAGACCTCTGCCAGACCGACGAGCCGGGGCACGGCGCCGACCCACGCCTGCACCGCCTCCTCGGGCGAGGACACGGAGAGACTCCGCCAATCCTCGAACCACGAGGGGATGAGGCTGGCGCGATTGAGCAGGTAACCCGCGGGATGCCGCCCCTCGGGAATGACGAGCAGCCGCCGGGCCTCGGAGCCTCCCACACGCCGGAGGATGGGGATGCCCACGGCCAGGAACCAGGTCTCCAGGAAGGGCTCGGTCATGAGCCGCCCCAGGCGTGTCTCCGGGAAGCCGAAGACCTGTCGTAGGAAGGGCTCGCCGAGCCGTCCGCTCCGGGCCGCCGCATCCGGTGCGCACAGCGTGGCGATGGCCTCCCGCTCCTCGGGGACGAGGCGGAATGGAAGCTCCAACGCGGTGAGGACCTCCGACAACGGGGCCGGTGGCGTGGGCGGCAGCACCAGGCTCAGGCGCGCTCCGAGAACACGCGAGGCCTGGGCCAGGTCCAGCACGCACTGACGCCAGGACTCCTCGGGAAGGAACCAGGGAGAATCCGGGTCGCTCACGTGCTCGTCGGACACATATCGTGGCGCGAAGGCCACCATGGCCGCGACGCAGAGCTGGAAGGCCCGCGCCATCTCCTCCGAAGGTACGGCGCCCTCGGGAGTCGCGCCGAACGCAGCGCAGGTGACCACGACTCGCTCGAACAACCGGAGCGGGTCTCGTTCCGCGAGCAGGGGCCTGGCCCAGGAGGCCAGGTCGTCGCCATCGGCCACCGCCATCCAGGCGGCCTCCGCCCAGGAGCGCTCCCGGCCCACCTGCTCGGTGAGCCGCTCCGCCTCGCCGCGTCCGCGCGCGAGCTGCCGGCCCACCAGGAGCGCGGCGAGGGTGGGCACCTCGAAGCCCAGCCCGTCCTCGTCCCGCCGCAGCCAGCCCGCCTCGATGCAGAGCATCGATTGCCGGTGCAGCAGCGGCATGAGCATGAGCAGCCGCTCGGTGTCCCGGGGCGACACGCCATGGTCCATGCTCCGCATGAGGATGTCCTTGAAGGTCTCCTCGACGCGCTCCCCGGGGCCTTCCAGCCGCCCGTCCGCGTCCAGGCCCGCATCGAGGAGCCGCCGCGCGTGCCACGTCAGCAAGTCCAGCGCCTCCCGCTCGAAGGAGGCCAGGGACGCGCCCTGGTCGTCCCGCCGGCTGTAGCGCAGCCGTTCCAGGCCTTCATGCAGGAGTCGCTCGATGAACGCCGCTCCACCCTCCACGCGATGACGGCGGATCCCTGGGGACGGGTCGACGGAGGACTTCTCGGCCGGGTCCTCCGTCGTGGACGGCGGACGCGGCAGGGGAGGGACCTGCCCTTCGGAGACGGGCAGGTAGTCGAGCAGGAAGCGGCGGATGTCGAAGAAGGCCTCCCGCAGCTGGCGGTGGGGAAGGAGCGCTCCCTCATGGGTGGTGGTGTTACGCCGGATGCGCCATCGGTGGAGCGCCGCCGCCCGCTCTCGTTCGAAGCGGGGCCGTGCGTGACGGGCCAGCATCCGGAGCAGCTTCTCGAAACCCTCCTCATTCAGCTTGTCCAGCTTCTCCGGTGGCAGGCGGTCGGGGCAGAACGCGTCGAGGCAATACTTGACGCCCCATTCCAGCGCTCCCACAACCTCGGTCCAGGCCGCGCGGCTCTCACGCTCGTAGCGAGCCAGGTCCTGCTCCTTGACGGCTTCCAGGGCGCGCAGGAAGGCGTCACGCCCCTGGTTGAAGCGAGCCACGGCCTCCTGGCTGTCTGGGACGTTCCCCATGGGGCACCTCCGGGTCCTTCGGTCTCAGGTAGCGTAGTACGACGGAGCGGAATGATTTCAATGACAGCCGTTCCACGCCGTGTGCCGGCTCTCCAGTGCTTTCCGTGACGTGCCACGCACTCGTGTGATTGTCGTTGACCGGTGCGCTGGAACCTATAGAAGGCCGCCCCGCGTCGGCGCCCGGTTCTCGCGCCACGCGCAACTCCTCTTCAATTCAACCCAAGCACGAACATTCCAAGGGAGTGTCATGTCTTCTTCACGCAAGGTTCTTGCGGCGGCCGTGGTGTGCGCGGCGATGTCCCTCTCCGCCTGCGGCGGTGGAAAGGACCCGCAGAGTGGCGAGGTGGGCGAGCAGCAGCAGGGCGCGCTGACCGGCTGGACGGTGCCCTCGTGCACCAAGGTCATCGGCACCAATGCCATCACCTTCACGAAGGACGAGGGGGCCACCCTCACGCCCGTCAGCGGCACGGCGCTCAGCGGCGTGGCCTACACTCATGGGTTGGTCGCGCTGGACACGCCCAACACGATGCTGGCGTCGCACAACGGGAAGCTCCTCAAGTCCACCAACGCGGGCTGCAACTGGACCCAGGTGAACACGCTGGACTCGGTGACGCTGACGGCGGCGCAGGGTGGCCGCGCCTACGGCTGGGCCGAGAATGGCTCCAGCCTGTACCGCATCGACGGGGCCAGCACCCTCGTTCCGCTCGTCTCCCCGGTGTCGAACATCCTCGGCCTGGGCGTGGACCCGGCCAACGGCCTGCACGTGCGGGTGGGTGACTCGGTGGGGCAGCTCTACGAGTCCTTCAACGGCGGTGTCTCGTGGACGGCGGTGGGCGTGCCGGCCGCCACCGGTGACCTCGTCCTCGGCTACACGGTGGCGTTCGACCCGAGCAACCTCGACAAGGTGTTCTACGGTCAGGCCGGCGGCGCCCGGGTGTCCACCAACGGGGGCGCCACCTGGACCTCTGTCACGGGCCTGTCCACCACCCGCGCCAATGCGTTCACCATCGTCGTGTCCCCGGCTGACAACCAGGTGGTCTGGCTGGAGGCCATGGACCTGACCACCGAACAGCGGCACATCTACCGCTCCACGAACGGTGGACTCTCCTTCGCGCCGGTCGTCACCGAGTCGGCGGACGTCACGCTGACCAATGGCATCCTGCTGGTGGCCCACCCCACGAACGCCAACGTCATCTATTTCGAGTTCGGCACGCACTTCCAGCAGTACGGCACGGACATCTACAAGTATGACCATGCCGTGGGCACCGTGACGAAGACGCACAACGCGAACGATGGCGTGTCTTCCATTGCGTTCTCACCGGCCAGCCCTTCCGTGCTGTACTTCGGGCTCACGTCCACGAACTGAGACGCGATACGAGGTCCGCGCTTCGGGGGAGGGATGGACGCGAGCCTCACGCCACGGAACGCGGACGGTGACGGGGTGCCCGCTTCACGGGGGCACCCCCTCCAAGCTCAGCTGATGGTGGTGACGAGGCCTCCCTCGGCACGGAGCACCGCGCCGTTGGTCGCGGCGGACAGGGGACTGGCCAGATAGGCGACCAGGCTGGCGATCTCCCCCGGTTCAATCATCCGCTGCAGGAGCGAGGACGACCGGTGCCTGGCGAAGAACTCGGCCACGATCTTGTCGGCCGGAGCGTCGGGCTCACTGGACACGCTGCGCAGGAAGTCGACGATGCCCTCCGAGTGCGTGGGGCCCGGCAGCACCGAGTTGACCGTCACCTTCGTGCCCTTCGTCAGGTTCGCGAGCCCCCGCGAGATGGAGAGCTGCGCCGTCTTGGTCGTCGCGTAATGAATCATGTCCGGAGGAATGGTGAGCGCGGACTCGCTGGAGATGAAGATGATGCGTCCCCAGTCGCGCTTCAGCATGCCCGGGAAGTAGGCCCGCGACAGCCGCACCCCGCTCATCACATTGACGTTGAGATAGGAAAGCCAGTCGGCATCGGAGATCTCGGCGAAGGGCTTGCTCTCGTAGATGCCCAGGTTGTTGACGAGGATGTCGACCTCGTTCGCTTCCTTCTGAATCATGGCCGCGCCCTCGGCGGTCGCCGCATCCGCCAGCACCCCGCGGATGTGCTTGCCGCCGGAGGCGCGGATGTCCTCCACCGCCTGGTCGAGCTTGGCCCTCGCGCGGCCGGTGATGAGGACCTCGGCGCCCTCTACCGCCAGCGTCCGCGCGATCTCGAGGCCGATGCCGGCCGTGGCGCCAGTCACCAGCGCGGTCTTCTTGTTCAATTGCAGGTCCATGAGTGCTCCCGGTCGGGGTGAAAAGGGGCGGCGCGAGCCGTGCCGTGATGCAGCTGGAATAACCCTTGCGTGCCGGGATGAACATTCACAGGATGGTCGTAATACCTGTGAATGAGGTTCACGAATGGCGCGCATCCTCATGGAGCGCTCCGGCGAGCTGGAGGTCTTCCTGCGGGTCGTGCAGGAGGGAGGGTTCTCCGCGGCCGCCAGGAGCGTGGGGCTCACGCCCTCGGCGGTCAGCAAGCTCATCACGCGGCTGGAGACCCGGCTTGGCGCCCGCCTGTTCATGCGGACCACCCGCGCGCTGAGCCTCACCGAGGAAGGTGAGGCCTACTACCGGGCGGGGCAGCGCATCCTCCAGGAGTTGAACGACGCCGAGCAGGCCGCCGCCGCGGGCGCGGTCCGCGGTCGCCTGCACGTCAATGCGTCGATTCCGTTCGGCTCCCAGTTCGTCGTGCCCGCCATTCCCGCCTTCCTCGCGCGGTACCCCGACGTCATCGTCGACCTCAGCTTGACCGATGACGTGGTCGACCTGCTCGCCCAGAAGACCGATGTCGCCATTCGCACGGGCGACCTGCCCGACAGCTCACTGCTCGCGCACAAGCTCGGGCAGAGCCGCCGCGTCGTCTGCGCCTCGCCCGCCTATCTCCAGCGCAAGGGCACGCCGAAGACGCCAGACGAACTCCGACACCACGACTGCCTGACCTTCAACTTCCGGCGTGCCCGCAGTGGCTGGCCCTTCCGGGAGGCGGGCGGCATCACTCAACAGGTCGTCGCGGGAAGCGTGCTGGTGAACAACGGAGAGACGCTGAAGCAGATGCTCCTGAACGGGGTGGGCATCGGCCGCCTGGGGCTGTGGCATGTGGCCGCGGAACTCAAGGCCGGTCGCCTCGTCCCCTTGCTGGAGAAGTACAACCCGGGCGACCTGGAGCTGATTCACGCCGTCCATGTCGGAGGCGGGCAGGTCCCGCACCGCGTGCGTGCCTTCATCCGCCACATGGTGGATACGATGAAGGCCTCGCCACTGGCGGGTTAGCGCGACCGTGGCGGGGCAAGGCGGTCATCAGGCACGGAGGACGCTCAGGCCGAGTACCTGTTTTCCCTTACCAGGCTGTGAGGACGCCGCGAGGAGGACCCGGATGCCAACCCACATCACCCTCAACCAGGGCAGCCTCACCGAAGGCGACGAGAGCGTCCTGGTGAATGCCTCCAACACCCAGGCCCAGCTGGGCAGCGGCGTGTCGGCGGCCATCCGCGCGGCCTGTGGCCGCGGCTACCAGGCGCGCGTCTTCGAGGCGCTGCAGCACCGCTTCGGCGGACCCATGCAGCCGGGCGAGGTGCTGATGACCGACGCGGGCGAGCACCCGCGGGCCCGCCACGTCGCGCACGTGGCGGTGATGGACTACCGCGACGGCTTCAACGCCTCGTCCTATCCGACCGCCGATGTCATCCGTACCGGGTGCGAGCGGCTCTGGGACGAGGTGGAGCGCCTGCCGGAGAGCGGCGTCAGCGTGGCGATGGTGGCGCTGGGCGCAGGTACCGGGAACCTCGGGGTGGTGGAGCCGACCCGCATCGCCTGCGAGACGCTGAAGGCCCACCTGGCCCTCCACACGAACAGCCGCCTCGCGCGGGTGACGTTCTACGGCTATGAGCTCCACGAGTACCTGGCGATGGCCTCGGAGCTGGTGCGCCACTTCCCCGAGCTCGCGGCGAGCCTCCCGGACGAGGTCCGGGCCTACCTGCGCTAACGCGCCCCGCGCTGTGAATCACTCCACGGGTTGGGAGTGAGGCGCTTCACATCGCCGAAACGGCTGGGATGGCACCTTGGATTCCACCAGGGGCCACCAGAGGCGGTCCTTGGTGAACCAATCCCCCAAGGAAGTCATCATGAATCGAGCGAAGCTGAGCCGGATTTTCAATCGGATGGAGCTGGTGGCCGTTGCCGCGGCGGCCGTGCTGTTCGGTGGAGAGGCCCTGGCCGATCAAACCACCTCGTGTCCCTGGGTGATCCAGGGAACCAGCTCCTGGGCTCGCTGGGCGCCGGCTCCGTACCTGCGCTGGGATGCCTACAATGACCTCAACGGGAAGGTCCAGCTCGTGGCGGAGCCCGGCACTCGGAGCGCCGTCTTCTTCCTGAACGCCGACGGCAGCGTCGGCTACCGCAACGTCGACCAGAACACCACCACGACCTTCCCCGGCATCCAGGCCACTCACATCGCGGTGGGCTACAAGAGCCGCCTGTGGGCCCTCACGCCCTACGGAATGTGGGCTCGCTGGGCGCCGGCGCCCTACAACCGCTGGGACTACTACTACGACCTGGATGACAAGGTTCAGATCGTCGGTGACCCCACGTCCGAAGCGGGTGTCTTCTTCCTGAACGCCGACGGCAGCGTCGGTTACCGCAACGTCGACCAGGACATCACCACGACCTTCCCTGGCATCCAGGCCAGCCAGATCGCGGTGGGCTACAACGGGCGTCTGTGGGCCATCACGACGAATGGCATGTGGGCGCGCTGGGCGCCGGCACCCTACAACCGCTGGGACTACTACTACGACCTGGATGACAAGGTTCAGATCGTCGGTGACCCCACGTCCGAGGGAGGCATCTACTTCCGCAACGCGGATGGCTCGATTGGCTACCGCAACATCGATCTGAATGTCGATGCCAGCTTCCCCGGCTGGAACGCGACCGAGCTGACCGTTTCGGACGTGGCTCCGTAGTCAGACGCACCGAGGCTCGACCGCTGCTGATGGAGCGCGCCCCTGCCATCCGGAGATTGGAAGGCAGGGGGTGCTTTTTGACGTCCAGACTGGAATGGACTGCTCTCCGGAATGTGCCCAAGGGGTCTCAGGCGCCGGGTTCTGGACGCGTTCCCGCTCCCCCATTCCCTATCGCTTGACGTGGCATCCGGAGGTTCATTATCCGTCGCCTCATGCCCCTCCTTCTCTCTGCTCTTTCTTCGCGTCTGTCCATGGCGCCGCGCTTCCTCTTGCTGACGCTCTCGGTGCTCGTGGCCTGTGGTGACGACGACCCCGAGCAGCCCGGGGCCACGCCCATCACGGAGGCACGCGGCCGCGCCACTGGCACCGAGGTGACGGTGGAGGGGTACGTCACGGTGCAGCCAGGCGCCTTCTCCTCGGCATTGGGCAACGAAGGCTTCGCCATCCAGGACAACTCCGGTGGCATCTACGTGAAGCTGACGCAGAAGCTCGACTTCGGGCTGGGCACCCGCGTCCGCGTCAAGGGCACACTCAACGATGAGAACAATCTCCGCATCCTCGAGAGCGAGCCCGGCTCCGTCGAGACGCTGTCGGGCACCCAGCAGGTGGGCGCCAGGGATGTCAGCACCGGCTCCGTGGGCGAGTCCACCGAGGGACTGCTCGTGCGCGTGACGGCCACGGTGACCCGGCCCATCGAGGATGAATTGCCCTACGGCTACGAGCTGTATGTCAATGACGGCTCGGGCGAGGTGCAGGTGTACATCCACCCGACGGCGGGCTTCACCCCGGAGTCCGTGAGCGCCATCACCGTGGGACAGCAGCTCCAGGTGACAGGCCTCTCGGCGCAATACGAGTCCACCTATGAGGTGGCTCCCCGGCAGCCGTCGGACCTCGTGTTGAAGTAGGTCGAGGTGCTGACGTGCGGTTCGCGGCGAAGCGGCGAGTCGAACCGGAAGTCGCGGCGCCAGGCCTGGGGTGAAGCAGGGGAGTGAGAAATGCCCCAGGCGTAAAGCCATTCCGTTCATTGCACCACCGCCACTACAGTCGTCCGCCTCCTTTCCCGTCACGGTCGAGCACGAGGGTGCGGCACCGCCGCGGGGAGGAGGAGGACCGTCGCATGGAGGGGGGCGCAATGACGCGAGGAAGCAGAAGCTGGTTGCGGAGCCTGGCTGTGGGCCTGTGTGTCGCGGCACTGGCGGGGTGTGACGGGGAGAAGGCGCCGGAGGACCCCACCGACTCGGGGACCGCGGTCGACGCCGGCACATCGGACGACGCGGGCAGTCCCGACGACTCCGGTACGCCGGGTGAGGAGGACGCGGGGATTCCGGCCGACGCGCGTTTCGCCGAGCCACTCGCCGCCGGCCTGGAATTCAGTCTCGCGCTGAAGGAGGACGGCACCGTCTGGGCCTGGGGCCGCAACAACCTGGGCCAGCTCGGAAATGGGACAGACACCCCCCAGGTGACACCCACGCAGGTATCGGGCCTCACTGGCGTCGAGGCCCTGGCCGCGGGCGAGTCGCACGCGCTGGCGCTGCGAACCGATGGCACCGTCTGGACCTGGGGCTACAACATGCACCTCGAGACGGGCGGTGACAATGAGAGCGACCCCCTCCGGCTGACGCCCGAGCAGGTGCCGGGCCTCACCGACGTGGAAGTCCTGGTCGCGGGCCATGGCCACTCGCTGGCATTGAAGTCGGACGGCACCGTCTGGGCCTGGGGCAGCAACCGGTACGGCCAGCTGGGGAATGGGTCCCTCACCCAGCGGGTGAAGCCCATCCAGGTGCCCGAGCTCACCGGGGTGGTGGCCCTGGCCGGAGGCAACAGGCATTCGCTGGCACTGAAGTCGGACGGCACCGTCTGGGCCTGGGGCAGCAACGACATGGGACAGGTGGGCCGTGCAATCGAGCTTCCCTATTCCATACCGGTGCCCACGCAGGTGGCTGGACTCTCCGGTGTGGTGGCCGTGGCCGCGGGAGGCATCCACTCGCTGGCGCTGAAGGCGGATGGCACCGTCTGGGCTTGGGGCCACAATCTGTACGGCGAGCTGGGCGAGCCGACCCCTGCCCGCCGCGAGACGCCCGGGCAGGTGCCCGGCCTCACCCACGTGGTGGCCGTGGTCGCGGGCGCCACCCACTCGCTGGCGTTGAAGTCGGACGGCACCGTCTGGGCCTGGGGCGACAACTCGGACGGCCAGGTGGGCGATGGGTCTTTCGCAACGAGAAAGAGCCCCACGCAGGTGCCGGGCCTCACCGGCGTGTCCAGCGTGGCTGCCGGCTACAACACGACGCTGGCGCGCAAGACGGACGGCTCCCTCTGGGTCTGGGGCAATGCTCACAGCAAGTTCCTCACTCCAACGCTCTCCCAGCTCACGAATTGCCAGCAGGTGGCCGCGGGCTCCCTCCACACGGTGGCGCTGAGAAAGGACGGCACCGTCTGGGCCTGGGGCAACAACGCGGCCAGCCAGCTGAGCAATGGGCCGGGCCCCGTACGGCCGACGCCGATCCAGATGACTGGGCTCACCGGCATGGTCCGTGTGGCGGCGGGCACCTATCACTCGGTGGCGTTGAAGTCGGACGGCACTGTCTGGGCCTGGGGCGTCATCATCCTTGACCAGGAGCAGACCGGCTTCTGGCTGACGCCCACGCAGGTGACAGGCATCACCAGCGTGGCGACCCTGGATGCGGGCGAGGACCACGTGCTGGCGCTGAAGTCGGACGGCACCGTCTGGGCCTGGGGCCGCAACTCCGGCGGTCAGCTGGGAGATGGGACGACCACCCCGCGGCTGACGCCCGCACAGGTGCCGGGCCTCACCGGAGTGACGGCGGTGGCCGGAGGCGAGAGTCACTCGCTGGCGCTGAAGTCGGACGGCACCGTCTGGGCCTGGGGCGACAACTCTCATGGCCAGCTCGGAGATGGGACCATCACGCCGCGCCGGGTGCCCACGCAGGTGCCGGGCCTCACCGGGGTGGTGGCTCTGGCAGGGAACGGTGCGTCCTCGCTGGCGCTGAAGTCGGACGGCACCGTCTGGCGCTGGCCCGGCGGCGACGGTGGTCAGTTGATGCCCACGCAGGTGCCGGGCCTCACCGAGGTGGCGGCCCTGGCCAGGGGCGGCTTGCACACACTGGCGCTGAAGAGGGATGGCACCGTCTGGGCCTGGGGCAACAACGCCGATGGCCAGCTGGGCGATGGAACGGTCAGCGGGCGCTCGACCCCCGCGCAGGTGCCGGACCTCACAGGTGTGGTGTCCCTGGCCGCGGGAGAAAAGTTCTCGCTCGCGGTGAAGGCCGACGGCACCGTCCGGGCCTGGGGTCTCAACCTCGATGGACAGCTGGGAAATGGCCGCGCAGGAGTGAACCCGTCCCCGGTTCGGGTCAGGTGAGGGCTTGGCGGCCACCTGGCTGGCGGCGTGGTTGCACGCTCGCCGGGTGGCGCCGAGATTGTGCGCGAGGAGGCTCCACACACGCTCGGCCAGTGGGGAGCTCCGATTCGAGACGCCGCGCGACCTCGTCGGCGATGGGGGCGGGCCTTGGAACGGTGGCTTCCCCCAGCTCGCTGTCGATGGCCAGGACCAGCTCTACGTCGTCTGGGAGCTCTTCCCCAACCCGTCAGCGCGGCCCAGGGGATTGGGCTTCTCGCGCTCCAGCGACGAGTGAGCAGGCCGCGCGGGTAGGGTGCCCCTGACCAACGCGTCAAAGAAACCAGCGGCCCATCCGCATACCGCGAACGAAGGCCGCCCCGAAGGCCAGGAAGAGAAGCGGGGCCGCCAGGCTCGCCAGCACCGCGCGGACGCTGTCGTGCGTCAGGAAGGCACCGACGGCACAACCCACCCCCGCGAGCAGTGCCACCCGCGTGAACACCGTCAGCCCCGAGGTCTTGCGGCCCTCGACGCTCGCGAGGGGAGGAGCAGCTCGCGCGGCCTCCCAATCGGCCTGCGACACGTCGATGGCGTGGAAGAACGACTCCCACTCGCGCGGCCAGGGGAGCGTGTCTCCGGCCTTCAGCGTCTTGCGCGCGAACGCTGCCTCGAGCTCGCTGTCATTTTCGGCATCGGAAACGTCCTTCGCGGCCTCGAGTTCCTCATCCGAGAAAAGCCAGGCCTCCCAGGGCTGGGGTTGCCCCTCCACGCGTTGCCAGACTCCATCGGCGAACTCGATGCGGCGTTGCACCTGGCCGTTTTCGCAGTGCATGACGCTCACCGTGCTGGCCGTTGTCTGTACGAGGACCCAGACCACCTGACCGGAAACCTGCCTGGACAGCGCGACCGTGGCGGCCTCGCCGTCCACCACTCCCGGCAACGCCAGCTCCATCCAGCCCGAGACACGGCGTACCGTGCATGTCCCCTCGACCTCGGGGCGAAGCCCGGGTGGCAGTTCTCCGCGGAAGTAGATGGCATTCCAGGTGCTCATTGAATCCACTCTACTGGAGAGCGACCCCGGCCATCGGGGAGCGCGGGCTACTTCTTCGCGGGAGGCGGCTCGAGCATCAGCCGTGCCCTGACGGACTCCGCGCCCTTGTCCGGGCACACGTAGCGCGCCTTGCGCATCGCCTCGACCAGGCACCCACGCGTCTCGGCGAGCTCCGGGGGCAGCTCGAACGCCGCCCCGGCCACCGTGCCATCCGAGGCGAGGGAGAGGGTGACGGGCGCCTCGAATGCGGCGAGCGGCTTTCCCTTCACGCAGGCCCCGGCCGCGTCGTTGACATCCCGCGAGGACTCGAACGGCAGCTCGAGTACCCAGGCCCTGTTCTCGGGGACAGGGGAGCGCGTCGAGGCGGGGGCCAGAGCCGAACCGCCGCGAGGCAGGTGGTGATTGACGACCGAGACGAAGAGCCGCCGCTCTCGCGCGCTCGCGGGGAACGTGGCTCGAGCGAACGCACCGCAGAGACAGGCGTGATGGGCCGGGCTCGTCGGCTCTTCCGACCTGGGAAGGCAGGCGGAAACCTGCCCCTTCGGGTCGATTTGAAGCCCGACAAAGGAACGGCCGTGCCCCGGCACATGACACGTCTGGATTGCCTCCTCCACTTCCGCCAGCGCCGGACGGAGCGGCTTCACCGCGGCTGCGCCGCTCGGAGCGCGGGAAAAGAACGGACCGCGCTTGCCCCAGGCTCCCAGCAGGACGGAGTACTCGAGCTCGACGCCCTGCTCACGGTCCACGTCCAGGATGGAGTAGCTCGGAAGCGGCTCGGGCGCCTCGCGGAGCTGACGAACGGCCGATACCCAGCCGTCGCCGGTCTCGGGATGCGCCACCGTGGTGCGCCATCTCAACCTGCGCGGAGGTTCGTCCTCCGGACCGGGGAGAACGACCCGGACTTCGAGCACGTGCCTCCGCTCGCAGGTCCTGTCCTGCTCCTGGAGGGCCATGGCGTCGTTGCCGCCGAGCAAGGCCTGCCAGCCGCGCGAAGGCTTCGGGGCGAGCCAGCTCCCACAGACGCTGGTGACGGTGATGGACGCGCTCGCCGCGCCGGGATGGCGGCGGGAGATGAGTTCCTCGAGGCTGGGAGACTTCGCACAGACCGGGCCGTCCTCGACGGTGCGACCGGACGCGGCGAGCACCGCGAGCGCGCGTACCTCCGGGGGCGGAACGAGCTTGGCGCCGACCTTCTGCCCGCCGAGGAACGCAGCCACCGCGTCGTGGAGCTTCGTGGCCTCCGCGTCCAGCAGGACGGCGTCACGCACTTCGGGTGGCTTGAGGACCCATCGCGGCGGTTCTGGAGGAGGCGCGGCGGAAACGAGCAGGCCGAGGAGGGCAGCGGGAGCAGGAGTCATGAAGGGTTCCGGGAACTCGCGAGACCTTCGGGCGCATGGAGCGGCCGGCACGCCCTTTCGGAAGGGTCGGGATGTACCCGACGGCCTGAGCGCTCACAAGCTGGCCACGGTCGCCACGGACGTGGCGCCGCCACCGTGGTGACCTGGCGGAACCTCGTCCTGGCGGAGTGCGCTGGACCCACCTGAAGTCCGCTCTGACTCGTCCGTGGATGTGAGTACCTGAGCGTCCTCAATCCTGTCACACCTCGACGCGGTCGCGCGGAAGACAGACGCTCATCCCTCTGGATATGTATTGGCTTTCATTGACCCAAATGATTTCCATGTCTACCTTTTCCAAAGAGTGAGCTCACACCACGCCCTGTGATGATGTCTCGAGACTCGAGAGCCCACTCTTGCTGGCCAATACCTGTCTGCCGGGGTGGAACATGAAGAGTCTTGGAATGTCCGTTGTCCGCGTGGCGGCTTGTGCGTTCCTGCTGGGTGCTTGTGGACCTGCCATGGAGGGCGAGGAGCTGAAGGTCGCCGAGCCCATGGTCGAGAAGGATGCGCCCTCTGGCGTTCCCGATCCTGACGCGCTCGAGGTCTCGGAGCCGGGGATGGTGCGGGCGCAGGGGATTGTGGGGGAGCTGGGCAGTCTGCTGGGTTCCCCCGTCACGCCCCCTTACGCGGGCATCAGCACGGCCAGCAACCAATGGTACGTCAATTGTAATAACGGGTACTCGCGAGACATCGCCTACACCTGGAGGGTGCCAGCGACGGGGTCGTACACCTTCAGCACCACCGGCTCGAACTTCGATACCGTCCTGCAGATCCGCCGTCTGAGCAACACCTCGGAGGTCCTGGGCTGCAACGACGATACCCCCAGCACCCTTCAGTCGAGAATCACTCTCAACAGCCTCTTCAGTGGGGCGCAGTTGTTGATCATCATCGAGGGCTATGACTACGGCGAGTACACCGATTATGGCAATATCGCCCGCCTGAACATCACCAGGAATAATTGAGGCGGGGAGAGCAGGTCCTGCCACCGCGAGCGGCGGGAGGTGACATCCCTCCCGCCACCCGCACGCCTCACGGAACGAACTTCCAGGGCACCGTGGCCGCAGGCTGGAAGCAGTGGATGTGCGCGAGCGTCCCGGCCGTCAGCTCCTGGATGACTCCGGCCCCGTAGCCGCGGGCCTGGCACCAGCGGCTCACCTCCAGCTTGGAGTCCGCCGACGAGAAGCTCCCCGCGTTCGACGCGGGTCCGAGCTGCTCCTTGGGCACGTCCTGGATGAGGCCCGAGTTGAAGCACCCCACCCACGGCCGTGTCGTCAGCTCGAACAGCTGCCCCGTCGTCCACCCCAGGCTGTTGCACCAGCGGTGCACGGCCGCGTTGCAGTCCATGGCCTGCGCGAAGCGGTCGTCCGAGCACCCCGCATGCTTGCGCGCCAGCTCCTCGAAGGTGACGGCCAGGCTCTGGTGCTGGATGGGCGTACACGCCACGCTCACCTCCGTCGCCGTGGCCGCCGCCGGCACGCCCATCAGCGAGATGGGCGGACGGTTGCCGATGAGCTGCTGAATCGTCTCGTACACGTTGGTGCTGTTCGCCAGCGCGTCGTGCGCCCCGCGCTGCGCGCAGACCCGGTGCATGGACGACGCACACGCCTGCGTGCCCAGCGCCCCGTAGGCGTTGCACCCCGGGTGCTGCTGGCTCATCCCGAACTGGCCGCCCGACGGCGTCACCTGGATGGCCTCGTCCTTACAGTCCGCTCCGTGCGTCGTCATGCACACGCTGCGGTTGGAACGCGCCTGCGTGAAGAAGCGCACCTCGTCGATGGCGCCGCGGAACGAGCCCTCGCCCGTGGCGGGGCACGCCTGCGTGTTCATCGCCACGCCCGCGCCGATGGACAGCGTGCCCGTGCCCAGACGGAACGAGCCCGTGACGACCGGCAGGGAGCGGCCCGTGGACACGCCGTTGATGTACTCGTTGAACTGCCCCGTGACACCGTCCCACGTATAGGCGAGGTGGCTCCACACACCCACGGGCAGGGCGGGGCTCGTTCCCAGGCGCACCCGCTGGCCGTTGAGCTGGAAGGACATCTGCACCGTGTTGTTGGCCTCGTAGATGAGGTCCAGCGCGCCCGCCTTCTGCAGCAGGTAGCGGTACGGATTCCCCGTGCAGCCCTGGTTGATGTTCGCGTCCGGCCGGATGGCCAGCTGCACCGTGAAGCCTCGCACCAGCGCTCCCACGCCGGGCACCGTCCCATTCGCGTCCGTGAGGTTCACCGTGACGGCGCCGCCTCCCGGGACGAGCAGCGCCTTGCCCTTGCCCTGCGGCTCCCACACCGAGCCCGAGGCCGGCAGCGTCACCGCGTTGCCCGGGGAAATCTGCGCCGTGCCCGTGAGCGTGCCCGTGTAGAAGCGGCCCGACAGGTCCGGCGTGCGCGTCAGGTCATACGCCCCCGCCCGCGTCACCATCTCGTTCATGGGCAGGAAGAGCAGGTGGAAGGGGCTCATCAGGTCCCCGATGTCCACCTCGCTGTAGTCCGCCGTGTTGCTGCCGAAGAGCGAGAGCACGTCGTGCGTCTTGGTGACGGGCAGGTAGCGCGTCTCGTTGCTGGAGCCCGGCGGGAAGTTCTGCGCGGGCGCGCGCTCCTGCTCCAGGTTCCACATGGGGCCCGAATAGAACAGGTGCGCGATGTCACTGCGGTCCGTGTTGATGGCGCCGTCGATGTGGTACGCGGTCCAGTTCGTGTCCGCGCCAATCAGGCTCACCGCCTCGCGCCGCGCTCCGTCCGTGTAGATGACGCCCGTGTAGACGACGTTACGTCCCTCGTGGTCCACCCACGCGTAGGCACCGCGGACGAGCGCGCCCGTGGTGGTGGTGCCGAAGGCCTCACCCGTGGCGGCCTTCAAGGGCTGCCACGCCAGCGGGTAGCGCTTCACGCCCGCGTTCGTGTCGTTGAACATCATCGACAGCGGGCGAGGGTTGCTCCAGCCCGACGCCGCGCACGGCGTGGGGTTGTACGAGTACATCAGGTGGTCGATGACGCCGTTGTTCGCGGGGCCCCCCTGGAAGATGAGGAGCCGCCCGTCGGAGGTCATCGTCGGCTCGATGCCCCGGAGGGTGGCGCCCGTGGTGGTCGTCAGCGTCTCCAGGTTGCCCGTGGTGAAGGACGAGATGTCCGCCTGCGCCGTGAAGGGCAGCGACACGCGGATATCCACCGGGCGCCGGCGGAACACGTTGTCCCCGTTGAACATCCGCGAGTCGAAGAGGTACGGCTGGTAGATGGCCAGCCCGTTGGCCAGCGTGTACGGCTGCGCCGGGTTCGTGAAGCAGAAGGCCAGCGCGTTCTCTCCGTTCCGCACCTGCGTGGTGCGCCCGGGGGAGAAGGCATTCGTGAAGACGGGCCGGCCCTGCGTGTCGTACGTCATCGCCTCGGGCCGGAAGACCCGGGCAATCCACGTGGTCGTCGTCGTCGCGTGGTCCTCGCCGATGTTGCCCACGAAGACGCGCCCATCAATCGTGGACGAGTGTCCGTTCGCTCCGAAGGGCGTGCGGATGCGCGTGTTCACCAGCGATGGACGTCCAGCCGCGTCCGCCTCCAGAGAGAGGAGGGTGGCGAGCAATGGCACCGCGAGCAGGACTCGGGGTGGACGGAGGCGGGAGGGCATGATGGCTCCTTTCGAGGAAGTCGGATAATACTTGATTTTGACCTCCGGAGCCGTGAACCTCCGTTGACAACGCATCTTGCGGCAGGCATCGTGCTTTCACTCATGACCTTCGCGCCCTCCACCGCTTGTTGCTGCTGTGACGCACCAGCGGTGGGCGCCTGTCCGCCAGCGGCCTGAAGAGCCCTGGTCGACCCGGTCCGAAAAAGCCCACTGCCCGCGAGGGAGTGGGCTTTCGAGTTTCAGGACCCGAACCCGGCCCATCCCATCGCGACCCCCGCTTCACCTCGAGGTCACGTATGGAAGTCCGCTCCTGGGTTCTCCCGCTGCTGCTGTCCCTCGCCGCCTGCTCCAAGTCGGGCGGAGGTGACGCGCCCGCGCCCGGCGGCGCCGTCACGCTGCTGAACGTCTCGTACGACCCCACGCGCGAGCTGTACGAGGACTTCAACGCCGCGTTCGCGAAGCATTGGGCGGCGAAGAGCGGTCAGAAGGTCACCATCAAGCAGTCCCACGGCGGCTCCGGCAAGCAGGCGCGGGCCGTCATCGACGGGCTGGAGGCGGACGTCGTCACGCTGGCGCTCGCGTACGACGTGGACATGCTCCACGACAAGGGCCAGCTCATCCCCGCCAACTGGCAGACGCGGCTGCCGGACAACAGCTCGCCGTACACGTCCACCATCGTCTTCGTGGTGCGCAAGGGCAACCCCAAGGGCATCAAGGACTGGGAGGACCTGGTCAAGGAGGGCGTCACCGTCATCACCCCCAACCCGAAGACGTCCGGCGGCGCGCGGTGGAACTACCTCGCCGCGTGGGGCCATGCGCTGCGCAAGCCGGGTGGCAGCGAGGCCACCGCCCAGGCCTTCGTGGAGAATCTCTTCCGCAACGTCCCCGTGCTGGACTCCGGGGCGCGCGGCTCCACCACCACCTTCGCCGAGCGCGGCCTGGGTGACGTGCTCATCGCCTGGGAGAACGAGGCCTTCCTGCTCACGCAGGAGGTGGGCAAGGACAAGTTCGAAATCGTCGTCCCGTCGGTGAGCATCCTCGCCGAGCCGCCCGTCACCGTCGTCGACAAGAACGCGGACAAGCGCGGCACCCGCGCCGTCGCCGAGGCCTACCTCCAGTACCTCTACTCCGACGAGGGCCAGGAGCTGGCCGCGAAGCACCACTACCGCCCGCGCTCCCAGGCGGTGGCCGCGAAGCACGCCTCCAAGTTCCCCGGCGTGAGCCTCTTCACCATCGCCGACGTCTTCGGTGGCTGGAAGAAGGCGCAGGCCGCGCACTTCGATGAAGGCGGCGTCTTCGACCGCATCTACGTCCCCAAGGCCCGCTGAGGAAACGCCGCCATGGCCGTGTCCTCCAAGCGCCGCGTCCTGCCGGGCTTCCGGCTGTCGCTCGGCTTCGCCTGGTTCTACCTGGGCCTCATCGTCCTCATCCCGCTCTCCGGCCTCTTCCTCCGGACGTTCACCCTGACGTGGGCGCAGTTCTGGGAGACGGTGACGGCGCCTCGCGCGCTCGCGGCCTACCAGCTCACCTTCGGCGCGTCGTTCGCCGCCGCCGCCGTCAACGTCGTCTTCGGACTGCTCGTGGCCTGGGTGCTGGTGCGCTACCGCTTCCCCGGCAGGGATTTGGTGGAGGCGCTGGTGGACCTGCCCTTCGCGCTGCCCACGGCGGTGGCGGGGCTGACGCTGACGACGCTGTTCTCCGCCAATGGCTGGTACGGCCAGTACCTGGAGGCGCTCGGCCTCAAGGTGGCCTACACGTCCGTGGGCGTGGCCGTGGCGCTGACCTTCATCGGGCTGCCATTCGTCGTGCGCACCGTGCAGCCCGTGCTGGAGGACATCGACGCGGACGTGGAGGAGGCCGCGGCCACGCTCGGCGCCACGCCGTGGCAGACCTTCACGCGCGTGCTCTTCCCCAGCATCCTCCCGGCGCTGCTCAGCGGCTTCACGCTGGCGTTCGCCCGGGCGCTCGGGGAGTACGGCTCCGTCGTCTTCATCTCCGGCAACATGCCGCTGCGCACCGAAATCGTCCCGCTGCTCATCATCACCAAGCTGGAGCAGTACGACTACGCGGGCGCCACGGCCATCGCCGTCGTCATGCTGGTGGCGTCATTCGTACTGCTGCTGGCCGTCAACCTGCTCCACCGCTGGACGCACCGCCGGCTGGAAGCCCGGCCCGGACACTGAGCCCCATGCATCCCTCCACCCTCGTCCTGCGCCGCCGCACGCGGACGCTCAGCGGGCCGGCCGTCGTGCGCTGGGCACTCATCGGCGCGGCGCTGCTGTTCCTCGCGGTGTTCCTCCTCGTCCCACTGGTGGCGGTGTTCACCTTCGCCTTCCAGAAGGGCTGGGCGGCGTACGTCGCGGCCATCAGCGACCCGGAGGCGCTGGCGGCCATGCGCCTGACGCTGACGGCGGCCGTCATCGCCGTGCCCCTCAACCTCGTCTTCGGGCTGGCCGCCGCGTGGCTCATCGCCCGGTTCCGCTTCCCCGGGCGCTCGCTGCTCGTCACCCTCATCGACCTGCCCTTCAGCGTGTCGCCCGTCATCGCGGGGCTCATCTTCGTGCTGCTCTTCGGGCGGCAGGGCTGGCTGGGGCCGTGGCTGGCGGAGAGGAACCTGCAAGTCATCTTCGCCGTGCCGGGCATCGTGCTGGCCACCGTGTTCGTGACGTTCCCCTTCGTCGCGCGCGAGGTGCTGCCGGTGATGCAGGCGCAGGGCAGCGACGAGGAGGAGGCGGCGCTGACGCTGGGCGCGAGCGGGTGGCGGACGTTCTGGCGCGTCACACTGCCCAAGGTGAAGTGGGGCGTGCTCTACGGCGTCATCCTTTGCAACGCGCGGGCAATGGGCGAGTTCGGCGCCGTGTCCGTCGTGTCGGGCCACGTGCGCGGCATCACCACGACGCTGCCGCTGCACGCGGAGATTCTCTACAACGAGTACGACTTCGTCGGCGCGTTCGCCGTGGCCTCGCTGCTGACGTTGCTCGCGCTCGTCACGCTGGTGGTCAAGAAATACGTGGAGTGGAGGAGCGTGGCGTCATGAGCATCATCGTCGAGCAGGTCACCCGGCGCTTCACCTCGGGCGGCTCCCCGGCCGTCTCGGAGGTGTCCTTCCAGGCGCCCCGGGGCGCCATCACCTCGCTGCTGGGGCCGTCCGGCGCCGGCAAGTCCACGCTGCTGCGCCTCATCGCGGGGCTGGAGGTGCCGGACGCGGGCCGCATCCTCATCGATGGCGTGGACTGCACGTCCATGCCCGTGCAGAAGCGCGGTGTGGGCGTCGTGTTCCAGAGCTACGCCCTGTTCCGCCACATGACGGTGCGCGAGAACATCGCCTTCGGCCTGGACGTGCGCGGCAGCCCCCGCGCGGAGACGGACGCCCGCGTGGACGAGATGCTCCGCCTGGTGCAATTGGAGGCACTGGGCGGCCGCTACCCCGGGCAGCTCTCCGGCGGGCAGCGGCAGCGCGTGGCCTTCGCCCGCGCGCTGGCCATCCGGCCCCGCGTGCTGCTCCTGGACGAGCCCTTCGGCGCGCTCGACACGCGGGTGCGCGAGGAACTGCGCGAGTGGCTCCACTCGCTCCACGAGCGGACGGGGCTGACCACGCTGCTGGTGACGCATGACCAGCAGGAGGCGCTGGAGATTTCCCAGCACGTCGTCGTGATGAGCGAGGGGAGGGTGGCGCAGGCGGGCTCGCCGGAGGTCATCTACAACCGGCCCACGTCGCCGTTCGTCGCCTCCTTCATCGGCGGGGCCAGCGTGGTGCGCGGCCGTGTCGAGTCGGGGAGGGTGGCCATGGGCTCGCTGTCGGTGGACGTCGCGGCGTCGGCCCGAGAGGGCGAGACGGTGCAGGCCTTCGTGCGCCCCCATGACATCAAGCTCGCGAAATCGCCCGGGGGCCTGGTGAATGGGCATCCCCCTACCGGCCGGGTGGAGCGGCTCAAGCCCGTGGGCGGGTACGTGAAGGTGCTGTTGCGCCTGCCCACCGGAGACGAAGTCACGGTGGAGGTGCCGCGCTCGGAGTTCGATACGCTCGGCGTCGCCGAGGGTGACGCGGTGCGCGCGGATGTCCGGTCCGCGACGGTCTTCGTCGGGGACTACGCCATCTGACAGCGTCGCTCAGCCGGATTGAGCAACGGGGTAGCCGCAGTGGGTAGACGCCAGGGGAGGGCCACTTCATTCCGACGCCCAAGGAAGCAGTCGTGTCCTGCCACCGGACGTTACGCTGAATGTCCAGCGCCCGATGACGCGGTGCGACGCGCCCTGCGGGAATCCCGGGGTCGTCGCATCTTTCTCCATTACCCGAAAAAACTGGTTGAATGCCCGTCCCGGGCGAGCAGGCGCCGGGGCGGGGCCCCGGTTTCCGGCCCATGGAGGAAGACATGCACAGACGACAGGATTGGCGTTCGATGCTGATGGTCGCGGGTTGCGTGGCCCTGGCTGGCGGTTGCGGCGAGGAGACGTCCCCCGAGCCCGAGCCGTTGCCCCTCGTGAGTCAGGCGCAGCGCGAGCTGGCGTACGACCCGGGACCGGGATGGAACCTGGCGTGGCAGGACGACTTCACGGGCACCAGCGTCAACGGCGCGTACTGGACGGTGCTGACGAGCAACTACGACCCCGTCACCAACAACTGCAACTTCGGGACGGGGGAGCTGGAGTTCCCCCGGCCGCAGAACGTCACCGTGGGGGGCGGCAAGCTCGTCATCACCGCGGAGCGCACGAGCGACGGGCCCTATGACTCGCGCTGCGCCGGGTACGGGCCGCGCTCGTTCTACTCCGGCCGGCTGCACACCAAGGGCAAGGTGGAGCGGCGCTACGGCAAGCTCGTGGCGAGCATCAAGATTCCGTCCGGCTACGGCATGTGGCCGGCGTTCTGGACGCTGGGCGGAAACATCTCCTCGGTGGGCTGGCCGCGCAGCGGTGAAATCGACATCCTCGAGTGGCACTCCAACGAGCCGACGTGGATGAAGTCGGCGACGCACTACTTCGCCAACAACGCCGCGCAGCACTGGGGCACGGGGGCCAGCCGGGGCGTCAACCTCGCGGACAGCTTCCACGTCTACGAGGTGGAGTGGACGGCGAACCAGATGATCTTCCGGCTGGATGGCCAGACAAAGGCGACGGCGGACTTCTTCCACAACGAGCCGGCCTTCCAGCAGAACCACTACATCCTGCTGAACCTGGCGTTGGGCGGGAACTGGTACGGCAACCCGCCGGCCAGCGCCATCGCGCTCGGGGCGGGGGAGCGCAAGACGATGGAGGTCGAGTGGGTGCGCTGGTACGACGCGGGGCCCACGTCGCCCACGACGCTCACCAACCCCGGCTTCGAGTCCGGCATGACGGGCTGGGCCACGTGGAGTCCGAATGGCACCGAGGCCGCGGACTTCAGCGAGACGCACAATGGCGGCCACTCGGGCAGCTACCACCTGACGCACTGGACCAACGGCTCGCCGTTCGAGGTGTGGACGTACCAGACGAGGTCCGGGCTTCCCTCGGGCACCTACAAGGTCCGCGCGT
This sequence comes from Pyxidicoccus fallax, assembly GCF_012933655.1. Lineage (GTDB taxonomy): Bacteria > Myxococcota > Myxococcia > Myxococcales > Myxococcaceae > Myxococcus > Myxococcus fallax. Next base: position 37,005 of record NZ_JABBJJ010000001.1, read on the forward strand.
GGGTGCGAAAGGGCGGCACGTTCGCCGTGGCCAACCTGCAGGCGAAGACGTGCGGCTCGTGCGCGCCGGTGGCCACGGCGCTCGGAACGTATGGCGCGTGGACGCTCGTGGAGACGCCGCCCATCTCCGTCACGGGCGGGTACCTGGAACTGGGGTTCCACACGCGCGTCACCGCGGGGAACGCCGCCAACTACATCCACATGGATGACGTGGAGTTGATTCGGCTCTAACGGGCGCCCGCCACGGAAGCGAACGGGACCTCGTAGTGGGTGACGTGGAGGTCCTTGTCGATGAGGAAGCGCTCGTCCTCCGGGTAGAAGACAGCCTGCTCGGGGGACGGGCCCGCGAAGCGGCGGATGGCGTCCATGGACTCCCAGAGCGTGACGAGGAGGAACTCGGCCCGCTCGCCATGGACGCGCCGCAGGCAGTACGCCCCGAGGTTGCCCGGGGTGGCGCGGTAGTTCTTGAGGCCTGTCTCTTCCAGGTACGTCTGGTAGGCGTCGGCGTCGGTGGCCTTCGTGACGCCGCGCCAGGTGCGGGCCAGCATGGGGAAGCTCCTCTCGAGGTGGAACCCTGGCGCGGAGCTTTAGCCGGCGGTGAGCACGGTTACAGCAGCAACCGCCACGACAGTCCGGCGAGCGTCGTGTAGCCCACCACCGCGCGCTCCACGCGGCCCTCGGGTGACAGGAAGACCACGGTGGGGAAGGTGTCCACGCGCCAATCCTGCTGGACGCCGTCGTCCCCGAGCAGCACCGGGTAGTCCACGCCGTGCTTCGCGACGAAGCGCCGCACGGCCTCCTCGTCGTCGTACGCCAGCGCCACGGACACCACGTGCGCGGAGTCTCCCGCGAGGCTCCGCAGCCGCGAGATGTTGGACGACTCCATGCCGCATACGCCGCACCACGGAGCCCAGAAGGCCAGCACCACGGGCTTGCCGCGCAGGGAGTCCAGGCTCACCGTCTCGCCGGCCAGCGTGCGCAGCGTGAAGGCCGGCGCGGGCGTCCCGGCCCCGGGCAGGCGCCGCGCCTGCCATGCGGCCACGGCCGTGAGCAGGACCGCCAGCACCACCAGGTCCACGCCCCAGCGCACCCACCAGCGGCGGCGCGCGTGCTCCCACCCGGACTTCAGTCGCTCCAATGCTCCGGCCTTGCCCTGCATTCCCATTCGCTCCGGAGCCAGCGTCTCCCGCCGGAGCACCCGCGTGCTCCGGGCCGGGCACTTCACGTCGCGTCCCCTGGCCCGCTTCGGACGCGACCGTCACCGTAACACCGGGGCGACCCTCCTTCAGGACGGCCGTCCCGGGGCTTCGTCACGTCACGGCGAGACCGGCCCGACGCCCTGCCACGCGGCGTCATCCGGTCCGTCACCTCACGCCAGCGCGGGCTCCGCGGGCACGGCCCACGCCCCGGTCCGGAGGCTCTCTCCGGCCTGCCGCTGCGCGCGGCCCACGGCCTTGATGACGGCGTGCTCCGCCCGGTCCAGCGCCTTGTCCACCGCCGCCACCAGCGTGCTGCCCTTGGCCTCCAGCGTCAGCTCCTTGCCGTGCTCCAGCCGCAGCGTCACCCGGCACGCCTTGTCCACGCCGCCGCGCGGGCCGTTGGTGTCCTCCAAGCGCAGCACCACTTCCTTCACGCGGTCCGACAACCTGTCCAACGCGAAGAGCACGCGGCGCTCGCAGTGGGTGCGAAGGGTCTCGGTGAGGGGGATGTGACGGGCTCGGATTTCGATACGCATCCAGGACGCTCCTTCTGGCCCCCCATTGGGCCTACTTCTTCTCTGTGCATCCGGTGCTTTTGCCGCAAATAGGAAAAGCCCCCGTGGCGCTTCGGAAAAACCGAAGGCCCACGGGGGCTTGTAGGCCGAAGGGGGAGGGTGCCCCACTTCGGAGCCGGGACTACGGAGGCGTCGTCGTGGCCGTGGCGGCGGGCTTCTGGGACGACTTGCCCGCCGGCGGCGTGGCGGCCGCCTTGGCCGCGTCCTTCAGGTCCTTCGAGGCGGCCTCGGCCGTGGCGGTGTCCGCCTCGGGGGCGGGCTTCTTCTTCTCCGGCAGCGCGTAGATGGGCTTTTCCGGCACCGAGCGGGCGCCGATGCGCACCTGCTGCTCCACCATGCGGGACCAGAGCGACGGCTTGGGGCCCACCAGCGCGTTGTCCGCCAGCACCAGCGTGCGCACGTCCTGCGCGCGGCGGTACAGGCGCGGCGCCACGTCCGGCTGCTCCGGGTCCGAGTCGCTCACCTGCACCTGCTCCTGCACGCTGATGCCCTTCTCGTCGAAGGTGAGCGTGGAGGTCAGCTCGAACTTGCGGCGCAGCCCGTTGGGCAGCTCGAAGGTCATCTCGCGGGCCAGCGGGAACCACGCGGCGCCCAGGCACGCGCGGGCCTTGTCGGACACGGACTCGGTGAAGAAGCGGTTGGTGCGCAGCGGCATGATGCGCGCGTGCCGGCGGCACACCTCCTCGCCCTCGGTGGTGCACGCGTCACCCTCGGCCACCAGCACCCGGGTCTTCTGCACCGTCTCCAGCCGCAGCTTCGCGTTCTTCGGCATGGCGCGCAGCGAGCCCAGCGCATCCACGCGGAAGCCCTGCTCCGTCGTCTCCACCAGCGCCACCGGCCCGAGGGCCTCGCCGTTGGTGAAGCGCCGCGTAATCACCCACACCAGCCGCTGCCCGGCCTGGAGCGTCTCCAGCACCAGGTCCTCCTCGGTCAGCTTCTCCGGGGGCGGCAGGGCGAGGGCGTCGGGGCCGGGCTCCACGCACTCGTCGGCGGCCGGGTCCTGGGACCACACGGGCGCGCCCGTGCAGTCCACCGCCGGCCGCGGCGCGGCGCCGGTGTCCTTGTCATAGCCGTGCAGGAGCAGGGCGAACCACGTATCGGGCGTGGGGAAGGAGCGCGCGTTGGCGCCGGCTTCCGCGAAGCACATCGACGGCTTCTGCACGGTGGCGCAGCCCGACAGCAGGGACAGCGCCACGGCGGAGACCTGGAGCATTCGTCTCATGGGTTTCTCTCAGGCATGGGCGAACTGGAGGTCCCAGTCGCCTTCCGCGGTCAGGGCCACATGCAGCTTCGGGGGCACCGCGCCGCCCACCAGGTGCTGCAACAACTCGCGGGAGAGCACGGGCATCAACGAGCCCTGGAGGATCTGCTCCATGTTGCGCGCTCCCATCTCCGACTCGGTGCACCGGCGCGCCAGCTCGTCCAGCAGGTCCGGCGCCAGCGTCGTGTCCACGTTGTGCGCGGCCTTCAGCCGGCCCACGAGCTTGGACAGCTTCATCTCGGCAATCTGGCGCATGACATCGCGCTGCACCGGGCCGAAGGGGACAATCGTCATGCGCGCCAGCAGCGCCGGCTTGAAGTGCTTGCTGAGCGCGGGCCGGATGGCCGCCACCACCTGCTCGGTGGTGGGCTCCGCGAAGTCCTCGTACAGCCGCATCAGGATGTCCGAGCCCAGGTTGCTCGTGAGGATGATGACGGTGTTCTTGAAGTCCACCTGCCGGCCCTCGCCGTCCGTCAGCGAGCCCTTGTCGAACACCTGGTAGAAGAGGTTCATCACCTCCAGGTCGGCCTTCTCGCACTCGTCCAGCAGCACCACCGAGTAGGGCCGCTGGCGCACCGCCTCCGTCAGGAGGCCGCCCTCGCCATAGCCCACGTAGCCCGGCGGCGAGCCGATGAGCCGGCTCACCGTGTGCTTCTCCTGGAACTCGCTCATGTTGAGCGTCGTCATGAAGCGCTCGCCGCCGTAGAGCGTGTCCGCGAGCGCCAGCGCCGTCTCCGTCTTGCCCACGCCGCTGGGGCCCACGAAGAGCATCACGCCAATGGGTGTGTCCGGGTTGCGGATGCCCGCCTGCGAGATGCGGATGATTTCGGCCACCTTCTTGATGCCGGCCTCCTGGCCGCGCACGCGCGAGCGGAGCTTGTCCTCCAGCGTCAGCACCGAGGCGAGCAGGTCGCTGCGCATCTTGCCCACGGGCACGCCCGTCCAGCCGGCCACCACGCGCGCGACGATGTCCGCGTCCACGTCCGCGTGCACCAGCGGCACCTCGCCGCGCACGCTGGCGAGCTTCTTCGTCGCCTCGTCCACCGCCGCCTTCAGCGCCGCGGTGTCCGCGTCCGGCTTCGCCTCGCGCAGCGCCTTGCGTGCCTCCATCAGCGCCGCCACCGCCGCGCGCTCCGTCTCCCAGCGCGCGTGCAGCGTGGCCCGCTCGTCCTGCGCGGCGCGCAGCCTGTCCTCCGCCGCGGCCAGGGCGTCCTGCTCCTCCTTGCCGCCCGTGCCCTCGGTCAGGTCGCGCTTGCGCGCGTCGCGCTCGCGCTCCAGCGAGGCAATCTCCTGGTCCAGCGCCACCAGCTCCTCGGGGCGCGTGGACAGCTCAATCTTCACGCGGGCCGCGGACGTGTCGAGCAGGTCCACCGCCTTGTCCGGCAGCTGCCGGCCGGAGATGTAGCGGCTGGACAGACGCACCGCGGCGGACACGGCCTCGTCGCGGATGGTGACGCCGTGCGCCGCCTCGTACGTGGGCCGCAGGCCGCGCAGCATCAGCTCCGCGTCCTCCACGCTCGGCTCCTCCACCTTCACCGGCTGGAAGCGCCGCTCCAGCGCCGCGTCCTTCTCGAAGTACTTCTTGTACTCGGCCCACGTGGTGGCCGCGAGCGTGCGCAGCTCACCGCGCGCCAGCGCCGGCTTGAGCAGGTTGGACGCGTCCGTGCCGCCCTGCGAGCCGCCCGCGCCGATGATGGTGTGCGCTTCGTCGATGAACAGGATGATGGGCGTGGGTGACGCCTTCACCTCGGCGATGACGGCCTTGAGCCGGTTCTCGAACTCGCCGCGCACGCCCGCGCCGGCCTGGAGCAGGCCCAGGTCGAGCCCGAGCAGCTCCACGTTCTTCAGCGCGTCCGGCACCTCGCCGCGAACAATCGCCCAGGCCAGGCCCTCCACGAGCGCCGTCTTGCCCACGCCCGGCTCGCCCACGAGGATGGGGTTGTTCTTCCGGCGGCGGGAGAGGATGTCCACCATCTGCCGGATTTCACGGTGCCGGCCGAAGATGGGGTCGATCTTCCCCTCGCGCACGCGGCCCGTGAAGGACGTGGCGAAGCGCTTGAGCGCCTCGTCCCCGCGTCCGCCCGGAGCCCCGGCCGCGCCACCCGCGCCCGCGCTCACGGCGGCGTCCGCGTTGGCCACCTCCACGTTCTCCGGCGAGGGCCGCAGCACCACGTCCAGCGAGGACATGAGCTCGTCGCGGCTGATGGCGTCCAGCTCCTGGAAGAGCTCCGCGGTGTAGCGCGAGCGCCGGCTGACGAACTGGGCGAACAGCACACCCGAGCGCAGCCGCGTGGCGCCCTGCTCCACGGAGGCCAACAGCCATGCCTCTTCGAACCACTGGAAGAGCGTCTCGGAGAAGACGGGCCGCCCGGCATTGCCGGCGCGCAGGCCCTGCAGCGCCCGCTCCATGCTGGACAGGAGCTGACGGCGGTCCACGCCGAACTGCTGGAGGATGCGCGCGACGTCCGAGTCCTCCGGCTCCAGCATCTGCACGAGCATGTGCTCCGGGACGATTTCGTAGAACCGTCCCGCGCTCGCCCGGGCCACGGCGGCCTCGAGCAGACGGGTAGAGGTGGGCGTCAGACGACGGACCAACGCTTTCGGATCGACGCGAATGGGAGCCCCCAGAAAATGACAGCGATGTTGGACGGTATACCGGGCAGGCCGAGCGCCGTAAATCCCCGGCCCTCACGCCCGCCCGCTCGGGATTTCATCTCGCCACGGGAACACTGAGCTGCGTTTGCTGGCTGTTGCCCAGCCATGTGTCCCGGCCCAGCTTGCTCGGTTCCTTCTGGGAGAGGCGGAATTGGTTCCGCACCCCCTCTGTGAGGCCGAGCTCCAAATCATACTCCAGCGGGTCCTTCACGAAGAGGGCCACCACCTCGCGCACCAGTGGCAGCAGGTCTCCGTCCGGCATCAGGCGCACATAGGCGCGGGGCGGCAGCGGGCTGACATGGATTTGAATCTTCCCCGTCCTGTCGAAGGCCTTGCCGCCCAGGAGCATGTTGCGCCCGAGCTGGTGGTTGGCCTGCCCCAGCTGCGCCCGCGCGTCGATGTCCACCCACCGGCCCACGAACTGGCGCACCGACACCCGCGCCCCTTCCAGGTCGTCACCCAGCACGTCCTGGAGGGCCACCTCGAGCTGCTCCGCCGTGCGGAAGCGCCCCGCCAGCAGAGGGGCGATGCGCAGCAGGCGCCAGGTCGGCAGCTTGCCCTCCAGCGGCTTCTCGTACGTGTCGAAGCCGCCCAGCGCGAGCAGCCGCTTGGACCACTGGTCCTGGAAGCCCGTGTCCGTCTCGCTGGTGACGCGGTACTTCGACTCGATGCGGTACAGCAGCGACAGGAGCCGGTGGTGGAAGAGGTCCAGGAACTCGCGCCGCACCGGGTGGTCCGGGTCCTCCTGGGCGACTTCCTCCGCGATGTAGTGGGGGAGGGGGCTCACCGAGCCCGTCAGCCCGAGGAAGCTCGTCACCACCTCGAAGAGGGGCCGCCGCGAGTACGGGTCCTCCGCGCGCACCGGCACCTGATGCAGCGTGACGCTGTTGACCTCCCCGGAGGGGAAGCCCAGCGACGGGTCGTGCCGGAAGCGGATCATCTCCTCGTTGACGGGGCCGGCCGCGCCCACGCGGACGGAGCCCGCGGTGAGCCGCTCCAGGAAGGCCACCAGCGGGAAGAAGCCCGCCCGCGGCGCCGACCCGGTCAACTGCTCGGCCGCTTCTACAAGAGCGTCTGCGTTCCGTTCCTCGGAAGCCACGTGTACTCCGTCTGCGAGGGGTGGAGGCGGATGCTCAGCTCGTTGAAGGAGTTGATGGTGACGTGGGACGCGAGCAGCTCCTCCAGGATGCAGCCGAAGAGGAACGAGTCACCCACGCCCATGAAGTTCTCCTCGTCCATGTCCACGCGCGTCTTGTGGCCCCGGAGCGGCGCGCCCTCCAGGAACCGCGTCACGGGCTTCGTCTCCACGTGGCGGATGGCGTTGATGCGCAGGCGGCTGGCGCGCGCCGCCAGGTTGTCCGTGAGGGAGTGGAAGTTGTAGAGGTCCATCAGCCGCCGCAGCGCCGCCGCGTCCGCGAGCGAGTGCTGGTTGATGGCCAGGTGCGACAGGAGCCGCCAGTGCAGCTCCGAGCCCAGCGGCGGGCGCGCCGGCCGGCTCACCGGGGAGATGTTCTTGAACTTCGCCTGCGTGGGGCTGGCCGAGGTGGAGGCCGTCAGGTCGCCCACCTGGAGCCGCGAGGGCAGCGAGCGGTTGGTGCACGTCAGGTCGATGGAGAGCGCCTCCTCGGCGTCCAGCGCCGGCGCCACGTCGCGCGGCGTCTCCAGGGTGATGTACGTGTCGATGCCGTCGTCCAGCGGCGAGTGCGAGCGGCGCAGCCGGTAGAAGGACTGCTCCGCGTCCCCGCCGGCGGTGTGGCTGAACTCGAAGAAGGGCCGGTAGTTGCGCCGCGCGTTGCGGCCGGCCTGCAGGCCCGTCACCGTGTCCACCGAGTACACCTCGGCGTGGTTGGGCGGCAGGTCCGACGCGCGGATGAGGTGCTCGCGGTCCAACGTGCGGTGGAGGATGGGGTCCGCCGGCACGCTGAAGAGGTTGACCACCGGCGCGCAGTGCAGCCGGAACATCTCCCGGTGGATGCGCGCGTCCAGGGGCGGCGGCCGCTCCAGGTGGAAGGAAATCTCGAACTTGTCATCCTTCAGCGACGCCGCGGCGTCCAGCCCGCGCACGTCGAAGAAGAGGAACTTCTCCGGCAGCGTCAGGTACTCCTGGAGCTGGCGGTAGCCCTCGCTGGCGCGCGGCCAGGGCAGCAGCTTGAAGTCCCGGTCGAAGCCCACCGGGTGGATGGCGTTGGCCGGCAGCCGGATGCCGTCCCCGGTGGAGGACGCGCCGCGCACGCGCACCTGGCGGCAGTAGCGCAAGAGCCACAGCAGCACCACCGACGCGGCGGACAGCTCGCCGTGGATGAACAGGCGCAGGCCCTGCGAGCGGAACACCTCCGCGCGGCCCTGCTCCGTCGTCTGGAAGTACAGCCGCAGCACGGGAGACGTAATCGACGCGCGGTCCAGCAGCGCGTCCGTCAGCTGCACCGGCAAGAGGTCCACGTCCGTCGTGGTGCGGAAGACGCAGGTGGTGCCGTCGATGGGCTGCGACGCCACTTCCGCGCCGGCGGGCACCTTGGAGCGGCCGCGCAGCGCGCGCAGGTGCGGGGAGAACTCGACGATGCTGGAGGCGGGCAGGGGACGCAGGTAGTGCGGCAGCAAGAGCTCCGTCAGGCCGTGCACCAGTTCGGGCACGTCGTCGTCCACCCGCTCGCGGATGCGCGCCGTCAGGAAGGCGAAGCCCTCCAGGAGCCGCTCCACGTCCGGGTCCGCGCCACGTTCCACCAGCAGGCCCGCGACGGAGGGGTTGGCCAGCCCGAAGGCGCGGCCCATCTCCCGCAGGTACGACAGCTCGCTCAGGTAGTACTTGCTGAACATCCTCGCCCTCTGCCTCTCACCGCGTGGCTCACCACAGGTCCACGCGCCCGCCCGGATGTACCTGCGTATGGAAGCGCACCATGCCCCGCCGGTCCCGGGTGGCGAGCTGCGCGGTGATGTCGAAACGCAGCGCCGTCGGGTCCGTCGGGTCCGCGGCGTAGTGCACCACCACGTTCTTCAACCGTGGCTCGAAGTCCTGGATGGCCGTGCGGATGGACTGCGTCATCCGCGGAATCGCCGACGGGTACGAATGGACGATGTCGTTCAGGTCCAGGATGCCGTACGCCGGAGTCGCCACGGATTCACCCTTGCGCGTGTTGAGCAGGTTGCGCAGGTGCTCGGCGATGGACTCCACCACGTCGCCGGGTGGCGCGAGCGTGCCGTTGCCTTCGGCGATGCGGGACAACAAGCCTCGGGAGCCCATAGGTCTCTTCGGTCTTCAGTGAAGAAGCCCCACCTGCCGACCGCCCGCGTCGACTGCCGCGCGGACGGCCGGAGGGTGGAGCGGACGCGATTAGCGCTGGGTGTCCCAGGTGTCCTCGTGCGTCACACCACCGGCCGTGATGGTCCAGTTGATGGTGTGGAACACCAGGGAGATCTCCTCCATGGGCGGCAGGTTGGTGCTCGCCGGGATGAAGGAGTCCGGGACGTACTGCTTGATGCTGTTGATGCGGGCCTTCTTGATGGACGTCGTGTAGAACTGCTCGGTCGTGCCATCTCCCGTGGGGTTCGGGCGGAAGAACTTGAAGGTCGCCTCGATGACCTGGTTCTCGCAGAGGGCCTTCATCAGCAGCGGCGACGACTTGTCGATGCGCTTGCGGATGGTGATGCCCTCGTACTGGCGGCGGCCGGTCGCCAGGCCGGAGCCGGCCTCGCGAGCGGTGAAGACCTTCTGGTCGTAGTAGACGCACTCGATGGAGTCGGCGCGGCCCAGGCTGGTCTGGGTGCTGTCGCCCTTGATGTCGGTGCCGTTCGCCTTCAGGTACAGGTGTACTGACTCTGCCATGCTTCAACCTCTTCGCTATGCGCCTTCGCGCGGGGGTGGCCCGGGCTCACGGTGAGCCCGGGTGTTGGAGCCCTTACAAACTAGCTGATCTGACCGACAGAGCGTGAACCGGGCTCACTCCTTGTCCAACTTGCCCACCAGGGACAAGGTGAACGACGCGCCCATGTACTTGAAGTGCGGGCGCACCTGCAGGCTGCAACGGTACCAGCCGGGCTGACCCTCCACGTCCTCGACGGCGACGCGGGCGGCGCGCAGCGGGCGGCGCGAGCGGACGGCGGGCGCGGGGTCGTCCATGTCGGAGATGTACTGGCTGAGCCAGTGGTTCAGCTCGCGCTCCAGGTCCGACTTCTCCTTCCAGCTGCCAATCTGCTCGCGCTGCAGCACCTTGATGTAGTGCGCCAGGCGGGTCATGATGAACATATACGGAAGCTGGGTGCCCAGCCGGTAGTTCGTCTCGGCGGCCTTGCCCTCCGGGGTGTTGCCGAAGAACTTGGGCTTCTGCGCGGAGTTGGCGCTGAAGAAGGCGGCGTTGTCCGAGTCCTTGCGGAACACGAGGCCGATGAAGCCCTCCTCGGCCAGCTCGTACTCGCGGCGCTCGGTGAGCAGGATTTCGGTGGGGATCTTGGTCTGGATCTCCCCCATGGCCTCGTAGTTGTGCAGCGGCAGGTTCTCCACGGCGCCGCCGGACTGGGGACCGATGATGTTCGGGCTCCAGCGGAACTTGGCGAAGGAGTCCGCCACGCGGCTCGTCATCGCGACGGAGGCGTAGCCCCAGAGGTAGCGGTCGTGGTGGCCGACGACGTCCTCGGTGAAGTTGAAGGCCTTCACGGGGACGGTCTTCTCACCGTAGGGCAGGCGCAGCAGGAAGCGCGGCATGGCGAGGCCGACGTAGCGCGCGTCCTCGCTCTCGCGGAACGAGTGCCAGCGGGCGTACTGCGGGCCCTCGAAGAGGGACTTGAGGTCCTTGAGGTCCGGCAGCTTGAGGAAGCTCTGCTCGCCGAAGACCTCGGGAGAGGCATTGGCGATGAAGGGCGCGTGGGCCATGGCGGCCACGGAGGCGCACTTGCGCAGCAGGTCGATGTCCTGCGGGCCGACGCCGAAGTCGTAGTTGCCGCAGATGACGCCGTAGGGCTTGCCGCCGAAGACGCCGTACTCGTTGGAGTAGACGAGCTTGTACAGGCCGCTCTTGACGACCTCGGGCGCGTCTTCGAAGTCCTTGTGCAGGTCCTCCTTGGAGACGTTGAGCATCTCCACGCGGGTGTTCTCGCGGAAGTCCACGCGGTCCACGAGGAACTTCAGCGAGCGCCACGAGGACTCGAGCTTCTGGAATTCGGTGGCGTGGAGGATCTCGTTGACCTGGGCGGACAGGCGCTTGTCGATCTCGGCGATCATCGCGTCGACGAGGGCCTTGTCCACGCGCTCCTCGGAGCGGTTGGGCGACAGCATCTCCGTGATGAAGGCCTGCACGCCGCGCTTGGCGACGTCATAGCCCTCGTCCTTGGGCTTGAGCTTGGCCTCGGAGAGGATTTCGTCGAGGAGGGAGAGCGAGGCGTCGGCGGCGACGCCCGTGGACTTCTGGGTCTGGGTCTCAGTAGGCATGGTGTTTCAAATCCCCCGAAAGGTGTGGGCTACTTCGTCTCTTCCTTGAGGCCCAGCTCCTTGATGAGCGCCTTGCGGCCCTCCTCGTCGGCCAGCAGCGCCTGCAGCTTCTTGCGGAACGCGGGCAGGTTGCCCAGGGGCCCCTTGAGGGCGTTGAGCGCGCTGCGCAGCTCGAGCAGCTTCTTGAGCTCGGGAACCTGGTTGACGACGCTCTCCGGGGAGAAGTCGTTGAGGTTCTTGAACTGGAGCGTGACGTTCATGGTCGCGCCCGGGTCGGCGGACAGCTTGTCCGCGGCGGTGAGGGTGACCTTCAGGTTCTGCTGGGCCATCACCTCGTTGAAGTTGCCCTTGTCCACGTTGATGGGCGCGCGCTGCTCGAGCGGGCGGTCATCGGCCTGGCCCGTGAAGTCCCCCATCATGAGGACCTTCAGCGGCAGCTCGACCTGCTCCTGGGCATTGCCGGTGGCGGGCTTGTAGACGATGTTGACGCGCTCGGTAGGGGCAACAGAACTCTCTTTGCTCATCTGCGGCTTTCTCCTTGGGTGATGCGTTTGAGGCGCGGGCGTCGCATAGGGGGGAGCTTCGCCGCGGTACAGCGGGGGTCACGTACCGACGCGCAGCGCGGCGGAAGAATCCAGCCGCGCTAGACGACGATAGCGGTTTCGGACTTTGACTGCCAACCGTCCCCCCTCCTTTTCCCCAGGGGTGCGGGTGGACAACCAGCCTTCGAGACACGCGGCCGCGAGCGCGGGCTCCCACGTGTCGAGTGAATGGGCAGACACCTCCTCGTCGAGCACGTCGTACACCGCACGTGCGAGCGGGACTTGTCCCGCATTGGCGCACAGCCGCGCCAATGCCAGTCGTGAGAGGAATCGGGAGCGGCCGGTGGTGGCGGCGGCGACGGCGGACTGCAAGCGAATGACGGCGTCATGGACGCGGCCTTCCGCGAGCAGCGCGCGGGCCTCCTCCTCCAGGGCAGGTCCGTTTTCACCCGCGAACGTTTCGGCCGGGAGCGCGAGCGGCGGCAGGGACAGCGCCACGGGGGCCGCGCCGGCGGGAGCAGCGGGGGCGGCGGCGGGCGTGCTCGTGGCGAGCACCTTCGCGCGAAGCCATGCGCGGGTGGCCTCGTCGGTGAGCGGCGTGCCGTCCGCGGAGAGGAGTTCCTCCACGCCGGGCATGCGACGCAATTGATTGCCAAGCTCCTGCACCAGCGCGGTCAGGGCGGACTCATGCGAGTCGCCCAGTCCCTCGAGCGCGGTGACGCTGTAGCGGTGGAGCACGAGCGCGAAGCGGTGCTGACCCACGGCGGACTCGGACTCGTCCAGCAGGTCCGCCCAGCGCTGGTTCGACTCCAGCGTCTCCAGCTTCTTGCGTACCGCGTCCGGAAGCGTCTTCAGCGAGGTGCGGCCGTTGGCGCCGGCGGCCGGCGGCCGGGACAGGTGCAGCCACAGGCCCTGACGCAGCAGCCGGTAGGGGAGCGGGTCCACGGCGCTCGCCTGGCGCAGCGCTCCGGCGGCGCCCAGCAGCGCGGTGCCCACCGTGCGCAGGAAGTCCGTGACGGCCTCCGCACTGGACAGGTCCGGCGTCGCGGGCAGCGAGGGCAGGGGTGGCACCACAATGGGAGATACGGACGCAGCGGGCTTCGCTGGCGCGGCCGGCGTGGTGGGCTTCGCGACCTGGGCCTGCGCGGAGGCGGGCTGCGCGGCGCCCTTGGCGGGCGTGGGCTGCGCGCCCGGAGTGCCCGGGGGCTGCGCGGAGGCGGATGGAGTCCCGGGCTTCTGGGCGCCCTGGGCCTGCGTGCCGGAGGCTTGCGCCCCCTGGGCCTGGGCACCGGAAGCCTGCGTACCGCTGGCCTGTGAGCCGGACGCCTGAGCGCCCTGGACCTGCGAGCCGTTGGCCTGGGATCCGGACGCCTGCGCGCCGGAGGTCTGCGCGCCGGAGGTCTGCGAGCCGTTGGCCTGAGCGCCGGACGCCTGCGTGCCGTTGGCCTGGGAGCCGGACGCCTGCGCGTCCCCGGCGTTCGTCAGGTCCCGTGCCGCGCGCTCGGGCTCGGTGGTGTCGGGCGCCGTGGCGGCGTTCGCCGGCGCGGGCTCCGGGGCGGGCGTGGGCTCGGGGAGCCCCGCGCGCAGCCGGGCGATGGCGTCCTGCAACGGGCCGAAGGCGGGGGCCGCGTCCGCGAAGCGCTCTCGGGACAGCTGCGCCAGCCGCTTCACGGCGATGGCCAGGGCCTCCAGGGACTCGGCGGTGACGGTGGCCTGGTCCACGGTGGGGAGCATCCTCCCCAGCCGCTCCACGAACCAGCCCACGGCGTTGGCGCGGCCGCGCAGCCGCTTCAGCTCCGGGAAGAGGTCCGGCCAATACCGCTCCGTCACCTCGGCGATGACGGCGGCGCCGGTGGCCGCGCCGTCCAGGCCCCGCGTGGCGTACAGGCCATAGGCCATGTACGACGCCAGCCACAAATCCTTGGTGGTGCTCTTGAGCAGCTCCCCCGCGCCGTCGACCACGTTGTCCCAGCGCACGCCCGCGCTGGCGGGAGACTCCAGCTTGGCCACCTCGGTGGTGATGGCCTCGTAGGCGGGCTCGTGCTTCGCCTGGACACCGGCTGGCGTGGCGCCGGGCACGGGCTCGGACCAGGGACGGGCGCGCTCTTGGAGTTCTTCGAGGGTGAGCGGCATAAGGCGGAAGGGAGCGTTCAGGGAGCCAGCGCTTTCAGCAGCTGCTCGAGGGTGGTGGATGGTGCATCGATGATCTGACGCGCGGTGGCCTTGAAGCCCTTGCGCGCGTTGTCGATGGCGGCGGGCCGGTCCGTGCGCAGCGGCCACACCTGCGCGCCCGGACGGCCGGGCTGGGCCAGGGCGAGGAAGACGGCCGGGGTGGGCGCGCCAAGGCTGAGCAGCAGCCGGGGCTTCTCTCCCTCGGACCAGAAGAACGCGGGCGGCTGGCTGGGCCAGCGCAACAGACGCGCCGACAGCTCCAGCCACGCCACCGGACCCACGCGCGCGTCCAGCGGGCAGTCCAGCGCCACGCCCGCCAGCGACTGCTCGCGGCCGCGCTCGCCCATGCACGCGGTGAGGAAGGTGTGCAGCGCGTAGTAGCGGCCGCCGTCCGGCGTGCCCTCCACCACCGGGGCCAGCAGGTCCGCCGTGCGGTGGTCCGCCAGCGCCGCGTCGCGCAGCCGCTGCGCCACGCTGAAGTCACCCGGGCCGGGCAGGGGCAGCGCCGCCGCGCGCTCCAGCAGCTGCGGCACCTCCAGCTCCGCCGCCGCGCGCGCCAGCAGGCCCGCCGCGCGCAGGAAGGGCTGGAAGGCCTCCGGCGTCAGCGCGTAGCGCGGGGCGGTGGCCGCGGAGGCCACCTCCGTGAAGACGGCCAGCGGGAAGGCCCGCCCCACGCTGTCGTTGCTGGGCGCCATCAGCCCCACCAGCGCCTGCTTCTGCCCCGGCGCGGTGAACACGAAGCTCACCGGCTCGGCGGGCAGGTCCACCCGGGCCCTCCGCGCGCGCTCCACCCCTTCCTCCATCCAACCGTAGAGCTGGAGGGCGAGGGGGGTGGCGGCGTTGAGCCGGATGAACTCGGCCTGACGGGGCGTCTTTCCCAGCAGGCCGATGCGCTGCGACTGCACCGTCATGTCAACGGACTCCGTCCGCCGCCACGGCCTGCCCCTGCTTGGAGCACGCGCCCCCCTTCCGGGCGATGCCCAGGGGCGGCTGCAGCCCCGGGTCCCGGAAGATGGCCAGCAGCTTCGAGGTGTTGCCCGCCAGCCCGAAGAACGGGTTGGCGGTGCGCTCGGGCCGGAAGTCGATGGACACCAGCGCGCCGTTCATCTCCTCGATTTCCCACGTCGCCGTGAAGTAGCGGCCGTCCGCGCTCGGCTCGATGCGCTTGACGCGCTCCAGCAGGCGGAAGAGGCCCCACTCGCCCTCGGCCTCCAGCGCCGTCTCCGTGGCACCGTCCGCGCTCTGCACGAGGATGCGCGCGCCGAGCTTGCCGGCCTGGCCGGGCCAGATCATCGGCTTCCACAGCGTGTCCGGACCGTTGCGGTACGTCTCGTCCGTGCCGTCCAGCGTGAAGGTGATGGAGGAGATGGGAGACGCCGTGCCGTCCGGGGAGATGCCCGGACGCAGGCGGACCTGGAAGCGCACCAGCGGGTCCACCGTGTCGCCGCCCGGGAAGAGCGTGAGGGCCAGCGCGGCCTGCTTCTCCAGGAAGGTGAGCATCTCCGGCCGGTAGCTGGCGCCACCCGACGAGTTGAACTCCCACTTGCGGCCCGTCTGCACCACGTCCTTCAGCAGCTGCTCCTTGACGAACTTGCGGACCAGGCCGCCCTCGGGGCGCAGGAATTCGGCCACCTCGGGCAGGGGCGCGTCCTTCTGCGACGTCCGGTCGAACGGGTAGCGGTCCTTGAAGGCCTGCAGGTACGGCTCCACCACCTGCTCGCACCACAGCTTGCTCTTGCCCTCGGCCACGCCCTCGGTCACCACGGTGCGCATCTCCTGGAAGGGCGGCAGGAGCAGCCGCTCGAAGATGGCGACGTTGTCGGGCTGCTTGCGCACCAGCATGTCCACGTCGTTGCGCGTGGACTCGATCTTGTCGAGCAGCACGCCTGCCTCCGCCGGCTTGTCCTTCACCCCCAGGAGCGTGGTCTGCACCGTGCTGAGGTGCTCCTCGTAGGACTCCAGCGCGGTGATTGACTCCTCACCGTCCGGCGTCTTGAACTTCTCCGTGGTGAAGCGGATGAGCGAGGCGAACTCGCGCGTCACGTCGCGCGCGGTGACCTCCTCCGCGCCCGACGGCGAGTTCGGGTCCAGCAGCTCGCGCTTGGGCTCCAGGGCCTTCTCCGCCGCGTCGTCGCCCATGAGCTTCTTGAACGGCCGGGTGATCTTGCTGGCCATCGTCTCCGCCGCCTGCACCTCGCGCCGCTCGAGCTGCAGGTTGTGGGCGAGCGACTGGAAGAGCCGGCCATAGGGCTTGGGCTTGCCGCGCGTCAGGTTGGTCAGCAGGCTCTCCATCTGCGTGATGTTCTCCGGCGCCTGCACGCGGATGGACATGAGGAAGTCCCGCCACTCCTGGATGTAGGCCTCGAAGTAGAGCGTGCGCAGCTCACGGCGGGACTCCACCGCGTCCACCTTCTCGTCGCGGTCCAGCACCCAGGACTGCTGGTCCTGGAAGGCCAGCTCCATGCGCTGGCGGATGATCTGCTCGTAGGCGTTGCGCGTGAAGGCGCCGCGCACGCGCTGGGTGGCGCTCATCTGAGGCACCGAGCCCACCAGCTGCTCCAGCGACATGTCCGGGAACTCGTTGCTCACGTTGGCCACGAGCTGCGCCAGCTCCAGGCGCACCAGCGGCACGTTGTTGAGCGAGCGCCGCGCGGCCTGGATGACGCCCTTCTCGCGAGAGAAGGCGATGCGCTGCTCTCGCGCGGGCTTCTGCTCCTCCGGCAGCATCTGCTCGTTGGCGAGCATGCGCAGGTACGTGGACGCGTGGTTCTCCACCGCGCGCTCGTCCACCGCGTCGCCGCGCACCCGCTTCCAGTGGCTGACGATCTGCTGCACGAGCCACTTCTGCTGCGTCTCGTCCAGCTCCGGCTCGCGCGGGTCGCGCGGCGTCGTCACCAGGAGGTACATCTTCAGGTCGTCGAAGTACTGTCGGTACGCGTCGAAGTGCTTGTTGTAGTCGGACTCGTTGCGGATGGTGATGAGGTCCGGATTCTTCCCGAAGGAGTCCAGCCGCTGCTGGATGAGCTCGAACTGCTTGCCCAGCAGCACCCGGCGCAGGGCGGCGTTGTAGAACTGGCGCGCCTGCGGCAGCAGCTTGTCACCCTGGTAGAGGCCGAAGCGCATGTACATGGGCGCGCCGCCCTCCTCGTGCTCGGTCAGCTCCTGGAGCCGGTTGCGCAACGGAATCAGGTCCTCCACGCGGCGGATGTCATCGCGCGGATCCAGGTTCACGTCGGTGATGGCCTTGGTGACCGCCTGGGCCATGGCGCGGTTCTGGAAGAAGGAGAGGGTGGGCAGCGACAGGAGCAGCGCGGTGGCCACCATGGCGGTGCCCGCCAGGACCATCCGTTGCCGGCGCACCCTCGCTTCCTCGAGCGAGCTGCGCACCGCCATCTGCTGGTCCTGGAACATCACCTTCGTGAAGACGTCCCAGAGGAAGTAGCTGCGGCCCTCCGTGGCGCCTTCGGTCTGCGCCCGGCCGTTGGTGCTGCCGAACAGCTCCGCGGCGGACGGGGACACCTTGTCCACCGAGCGCACGTCCTGGGTGCCGCTGTTGAAGTACAGGCCGCGGAAGACGGGCGTGTCCTGGAACACGTTCTCCAGGAAGAGCGGCTGCAGGAACTCGGAGAGGTTCTTGCGGAGCGCGTCGAACTTCTGCGGGAAGCCGTAGATGTTCTCGCGCGTCTCCAGCCGGCGCTCCTGGCCCAGCCGGCGCAGGCTGCGCTGCTCCAGCACGGAGAGCATCTCGTCGAAGCGCTCGCGGAACAGGTCCGTGCTCGCCTCGCGCTGCTGCTCCACCGGCACCGTGAAGCCCCAGATCTGCCCGCGCTCCACGCGCGACAAATCGGAGAACATCTCCACGAAGCCCGGCAGCAGGTCGCACTTCGTGATCATCACGTACACCGGCACGAGCATCTTCAGCCGGGTGGTGATTTCATCGAGGCGCTCGCGGATGGTCTGCCCCATCTCGCCCACGGCCTGCGGGTCCGCGTTCATCAGCTCGCTGACGCTGATGGCCACGATGAGGCCGTTGATGGGACGGGTGGGGCGGTGCTTGGCCACCGTGTCGAGGAAGGCCAGCCACTCGGGGCGGTCCTCCTCGGCGCTGGTGTAGCGACCGGCCGTGTCGAGGATGACGGCCTCGTTGGTGAGCCACCAGTCGCAGTTGCGCGTGCCGCCCACGCCGCGCACGCCGCCGCGCGCGGAGAGGTAGGGGAACTTCAGCCCGGAGTTGCGCAGCGCCGTGCTCTTGCCGGCACCCGGAGGACCGACGATGAGGTACCAGGGCAGCACCGCCAGCGCGTCCTTGCCGCCGCGCGCCAGCTTGGAGGTCTTCAGCGCCTCCACCGCCTTGGTGAACTCGGCCTGCATGGCCTTGATTTCGGGCTGCAGGTCCGGCCGCACCGTGGCGGCCTGCTCCTCGGCCTGCGTCGCCAGCGCGCCCTCCAGCTTCTTGGATGCGGCGCGGGCGCGGATGCGCTTGACGAGCCACACCACGCCCATGGCCAGCAGGCCCGCCAGCGCGGCGACGATGGCCGCCTGCCGCGGCGTGAAGCCCAGGTAGCTCAGGAGGGCGAAGGTGGGCGCGCCAATGCCCAGGAGCGGAAGCAGGTACGCCATCATGGCGTGCCTCCCATGGAGGCCGTGGTCCCGGCCTGACTGGCCGAGCTGGCCGTGTTCTTGGCGGCGTGCACCTCGATGCGGCTCTGGAGCTCGCCCACCGTGTCATTGAGGAAGAACTGCAGCACCCCGTAGAAGAGCACCGCGACCGCGAGCGCCGCCGCGGAGATGCCGAGCGAGGAGATCTTCTTGCGCTTGGACAGGAGCGACTCGGTGGGGCGCTCGCCGTGGGGCGACAGCACGTCGAAGTCGAAGGGGCGCGCGCGCTCCAGGTCCTTCTGCACCGTGTCGATGAGCGTCATCAGCTCCAGTTCGCCGCCGCGGATGCGGTAGCGTCCCTGGAAGCCGAAGAGCATGCACAGGTAGTAGACCTGGAGGACCTCGGCGCGGTGCGGGTCCTTGCGCACGGAGTTGAGGCGGTTGAAGAAGCCGTCACCGGCGACGTTCTCGTTGAAGTAGTGGAGCTGCAGCGGGTTGGCGCTCCAGAACTGCCGGTACTCCTCCGGGCGTCCGAGGACGACCTCGTCGATGAGGGCCACCAGCGCGTACGCCATGTCCTGCGCGTCCTGGTGGCTGAAGCCCAGCACCGCGGCACGGCGCAGCATCTCGTCCACCACGCCGCGCAGGCGGTGGTGCAGCGTCTCGGGTGGGGGAACGGCCGCTGCTTCCGAGCCGCGCAAGTGAATGGCGGCGTCGAAACAGTCCTTCGTGGCTTCCGTGACTCGATCCATGGGCAGGGCAGGGCGTCAGCGATTGGCGGTGGGGACCGCGAGCAGCTCCACGGTCGTACGGCTGGCATCGAACGGCTGCGGGAGGTAGAGCGCGAGGTTCCGGTCGCGCATCACGTTCTTCCAGTAGGCGTCGTTCAGACTGAGATTGAAGTAGACGGTGCCCGGCTGCACCGGCACCTCTGGAGGGGGGCGGTACGTGACGGACAGGCGCACGCCGGGGGCGGCCGCCTGCAGGAGCGCGCCGATGTCGTCCCACGCGGCCACCTTGGACAGCCGGGGCAGCTGGTCCGCCACCGTCTGCTCCGGCAGCTCGCTGCGCACGGCCAGGAGGAACTGGCCGCAGCGCTCCAGCCGCTCGTCCTGGAGCTCGCCGCGGAACATGCCATTGCGGCCCGCCGCCAGGCTCACCGTCAGGCACTGCTCCAGCGCCACCGAGCGCATCAGCTCGGTGAGGCGGCGGAACAGCTCCTCGAAGGTGACGCGCAGGTTGGTGAACTGGAAGGGCGGCAGCGTGGACGGGTCCGCGTTGGCGGAGAAGGTGCACAGCTGGCCCGCCGTCTGCGACAGCATGAGGTACACGTCGCGCGGGCGCAGGTTGCCCGCGTCCAGCGCGTGCTGGAGGTAGGGGATGGTGCCGTTGAGCGCGTTGAGCTCCAGGAAGAGCGTCACGTCGCCCGCGGTGAACTCCAGCGCGGACGCGTCCCGGTGCCGGCGGCGCGCGGCCAGCTGGCGCTGCTTGGACACCATCAGCCGCAGCAGCGTGCGCAGCTCGTTCATGATGAACGGCGACGCGTCGATGCGCAGGCACGGGGGAATGTACGACTCGACGAGCGTCAGGCTCCCCGACTTGTCGCGGGACAGCTCGCACAGCTTGATGGCGTCGAAGTCGTCGCGCGACTCGGTGCCGAAGAGCAGCCGCACGTTGCGCTGGCCGAAGGCCACCTGGGCGATGGAGGTGGAGGCCGTCAAGTCATTGATGGGGCGCGACGAGGGCGTGTAGCGCGGGCTGCCGCCGAGCCGCTCGCCGCTGCCGTAGCTCTCCACGCCGCTGCGCTCGCGCGGCACGCCCAGATACACGTCCAGCGTGCGCTGCGCGGGCGGGAAGAAGCCCTCGGTGGGGCGCGCGGGCGGGGCCTCGGCGTCTCCGGACTCGAAGGAGACGGGCAGCCCGTCCGGGAGCACGCCGGTGAAGCGCGTGAGCTGCACCTGGCCGGCGCGCAGCGCCTCCATGTCCAGCTCCAGGGCCACGACGCCCCAGGGGTACGGCTCCAGCGCCGCGAGGCGCACGTCCAGGAGCTGCTCGTGGTAGAGGTCCTGCTGCTGGAGGTGGTGGGGGCTCATGAACATGCCCTCCGACCACACGACGCGCTGCACGGACTTCATACGCCTCTCCGTGGCGACTCGCCGTCGCCCACTTGGGGTTGGGACTCCGGCGCCTGCGTGACGGGCCGGAGCATCAAGTCAATCTGGTAGCCCTGCAGCCGGTAGCGGAACACCTCGTCACCGGGCTTGGGCGAACCCTGGTCACCGGCGGGGCGCTCCACGCATTGCGTCTCCTCCACCGGCGGCAGCACCGCCACCGTGCGCCACGAGGAGCCCAGCGGCTGCCGGAAGTGCCCCATGGCCAGCACGAAGCGCGCCTTCGGATCACGCTGCACCCAGCGCGTCACCTTGCGGCCCGGCGGCACCACGACCTCGGCCACCTGCAGCAGGTCCTCCTTCAGGAGCTCCTCGGGCTTGCCCCACAAATCCTTGAAGCCCGCGCGCTCCAGCCGGACGCTGTCCTTGAGCTGGACGATCTGCACCACCGTCGGCAGCGAGCGCCCGCGCGCGTCGGGATTGAGCTGCTCCGACGCATCCACCACGACTTGAAAGGGAGGAGGCGTCTCACACGCCTTGGGCACGCGCTTCGCGCAGCCAGCGCTCCCGCCGAGGACCAGCGCGAGCGCGGTGACCACACCCCACCGAAGACTCCGGACGGCTGTCCCCCCCGTCGCGGCGCCCGTGTGTCTTTGCGCCAACATCCACATTCCTTGGAAAGAGCGCCCGTAACGCCGAGCGGTTACGTGCAAAGCGTAAACTGCCAGACACGGCGGATGCGTTTCAAGCCACCCCCCATCACGCCTGCCTGGCTGGTCCTAGTTTTCCGAGATCTTCGAGCCCTTGATGATGACGTCACCGCTGGCGGTGACCTCAATCTTGGCGCCCTTGATGACGACGTCGCCGTTCTTCTTCACCTGCAGGGTGGCGGAGCCGACCTTGAGGGTGAACTGGTCCTGCGCGACGAGAGAGATTTCCTTCGCTGACAGGGTATAGGCGTCCTTGGCGGCGTGGTTGACCTTGCCGCCCACGCTGACGAGGAGGTCCTTTTCGACCTTGAGCGTGCGGGACTTGCCGACCTCTTCGGAGAGGTCACCACCGACCTGGAGGGTGCGTGAGCCCTTCACGGTCTCTGACTTCTTGGCGCCCACGACCTCGACCTTCGCCCCGCCGACCTGCTCCGCCTTCAGGCCACCGACGAGCTCGTTGAAGGCGGCGCCGACGGTGAGCGCGAGCGCGCCGCCGACGTTGACCATCTTCCCCAGGCCCACCGTCTCCGCGGAGGCCAGGGCCACGCTGAGGCTCTGGTTGCCGCTGACGCTGATGGACTGGTCTCCCGCCACGGCCTCGGTGTGATTGCCCGCCACGGTGGTGGAGCGGTTGCCGGTGACGGCCAGCGTCTGGTTGCCCTGGACGGTGCTGTCGTCGTTCTTCTTCACCTCGAGGGACTGGTTGCCCTCGATGGTGCGCGAGCGGTCCTTCTTGACGAGGAGCGTCTCGTTGCCGCGGACCTCCTGCGTCTTGTCGTTCTCGACGACGATGTTGAAGTCCTTCTGCGCGTGCAGATAGACGAGCTCGCTGCCGGCGGCGTCCTCGAAGCGCAGCTCGTTGGAGCCGTTGCCGCCGGGACTGGAGCTGGAGCGCAGGGTGCTCTGCGTCTTGCTGCCGGGCAGGTCGATGGGGGGCGGGTTCTGCCCGTTGTAGACGCTGCCGGTGACGATGGGCCGGTCCGGGTCGCCCTCGAGGAACTCGACGACGACTTCATGGCCGATGCGCGGCAGGTACAGCGCGCCCCAGCCCGGGCCCGCCCACGCCTGGCTGACGCGAATCCAGCACGAGCTCTTGTCGTTCTGCTTGCCCTCGCGGTCCCAATGGAACTGGACCTTGATGCGGCCGTGCTCGTCGGTATGGATTTCCTCGCCGGCGGGGCCCACCACCATGGCCGTCTGGGCGCCGGGAATCACCGGGCGGGGCGTCACGCGGGGCGGGCGGAAGGGCACGTCCGCGGGCTGGCAGAGGAACTCGTTGCGGTACTCCTCGCGGTTGCGCAGCGCGCCCTGCTCGATGCTGAGCACCTCGGACTGGTGGCCCACGTGCCGCACGGAGATGGGCAGGTACTTGCGGTTGAGTGCCTCGTCGGGGTGGTCGGCCAGCTCGAAGGTGTAGCCCACGCAGACGCGGCGGCTGTAGCTGGCGCCCGTCACCGTCTCCGCGCGGGCGCGCAGCTCCTCCAGCCGCACCTTGGCCAGGCTGCGGCCGGTGCCCGGCTCCTCGTAGCGGCCGGGGTAGTCATAGATTTCCAGCGCGGCCTCGCCGCCCTCGGCCTCCGAGCTGGTGCCGAGGTCCTGGGCGGGGCGCAGGAAGTTGTAGTCGCGCAGCGCGACGGCGCCGGGCTGCACCTCGGTGCGGGCCACCAGCTCGTGTACGTACTCCTGCGAGACGACCATGCCGCTGCGCTCGCGGAAGATGAGCTTGGGCTCGCCCTGCATGGCGGGGTTGGCCGAGGCGCCGTCACCCAGCACCATGGAGTGGGTGTCCTCACCGTGCTCGAAGAAGTAGAAGATGCCCTCCTCCTCCAGGAGGCGGGCGACGAAGTCCAGGTCCGACTCGCGGTACTGCACGCAGTACTCGCGGGTGGGGTAGTCGCCGTTGAGCGCGAGCCGGTGCTCCACCTTCGCCTCGTCCAGCACCTTGTGGACGATCTGCGGAACGGTCATCTCCTGGAAGATGCGGCTCTTGCGGCGGTGCCGGAGCGTCCAGAGCAGGGGAACGATGGTGGCGCGGTAGCGGCGGCGCTCGGGGCCGCTGCCCTCGTCCCAGCGGGACATGCGCGAGATGATGCCGGTGAAGAAGCGCGCGGTGCCGTCACCGAGCATGATGGTGAGGCGCGCGTCCTTGCCCAGGAGGGACTTCTCGTCCACCTCCACGTCGGGCCGCGCGGCCAGGGCCACCTCCACGGCGTAGGGCTGGGACAGCGTCTCCTCGCCGTCGAAGCCGAGCACCGCGAGCTCTCCGGAAGTGAAGGGCCCTGCCTGGAACTCGAACTCGGCCTGATTGGCGAGCAAGGCGGCGTTCGCGATCATCTTGAGTCCCCCAAAGCAAGGCCCCGCGAAAAGGACGGGGTCCGTGAGTGGTACGTGAGCATGCCACGAATTGGGCTATCAGGGAGGCCTGACACGAAATTTTCATCGGCACTGAGAAGCAGCCGGGCGAATTCGAAGGGGGGGACTGCCGGAAGGGGTGGGGTTTCGGTGTAGAGTGGAAAAGGGGGGCCGGCTTGAAACCGTGGGTAGCTCCGGGGTACCCAGACGGCTTCCACCCGGGGAGAATCATGAAGAGACGAGTGCTCCTGCACCGCGGGCTCGCGCTGGCGATGGCGCTGATGTCCTCGGCCGCCATGGCCCAGACGGTGCTTCCCAACTTCGAATTGGAGCGGTTGGAGCTGAACCCGGGTGCGGAGGGCTCCCTGCTCGTGGGCATGGGTGAGCTGCTACCCGCGGGCGACTACCGCGTCTCGCTGGTGGCGGCGTACGCGCACAGCCCGCTGCTGCTGGATTTGGACGGCGAGGTCTTCACCATCGTCGGCGGACGCGCGACGACGCACGCGGCGGTGGCCTACGCGCCCACGGATTGGCTGCAGGTGATGCTGCAGATTCCGCTGGCGTTCCAGACCACCGGGGACCTGGGAGACACGGGCTACGCCGCGCCTTCCTCCTTCGGATTGGGAACGCCCACGGCCGCGGCGCGGGTGGGGCTGATGACCCAGGACGAGCAGGGTGGCGTCGACCTGGCGATGGAGCTGGGGGCGGGGCTGCCGGTGGGCAGCGCGGCGATGCTGGCGCGGGACAACGGCATGCTCCGGCTGGCGCCGAAGCTGATGGTGGGCCGCCACTTCGGCTTCATCCGCGCGGGCCTGGAGGTGGGCTTCGTGCGGCGGCTGCGCCAGCGCATCACCCGCGAGGCCCAGGTCTCCCAGGACCAGATTGGCAACGAGGTGCGGGTGGGCGCGGCCATCGCCACCACGGGCCGGCGGATGCGCTGGGAGCTGAACGTGCGCGGCATGGTGCCGCTGACGGATCAGCCGGGCGCCGCGGAGCTGCTACCCGGGGTGCGCTACCTCGTGAATCCCTCCTTCGAGATGTTCGCGATGGCGGGCGTGGGCGTGGGCTCGGCGCCGGGCACGCCGCTGTTCCGGATGATGGTGGGCGGGGCCTTTGGTGACGCGACGCCGCGGCGTGGGCCGGGGGAGTCCTCGGTCAACTGCGAGCCGGGGCTGCCCCACACGCTCGAGGAATGTCCCGACATGGACGAGGACGGCGACGGCGTGCGCAACATCGCGGACCGGTGCCCCATGGTGCCCGGCGACGTGGCGCGCAAGGGCTGCTCCGCCCAGGACACGGATGCCGACGGCCTGGAGGACATGCTGGATGCCTGTCCGTTCGAGCCGGGCCTGGCGGCGAACCAGGGCTGCCCGCTGCGGGACGCGGACAAGGACGAGACGCCGGACGAGACGGACAGCTGCCCGAACGACCCGGGGCCGGCGGACAACCGGGGCTGCCCGGTGCGCGACACGGACAAGGACGGCATCGACAACGACAAGGACGAGTGCCCGAACGAGGCCGGTCCGGTCGAGCGCAATGGCTGCCCCGAGTCGGACACGGACAAGGACGGCGTGCCCAACCGCATCGACAGCTGCGCGACCGAGGCGGGCGACCCGAGCAACAAGGGCTGCCCCGGTCACGTGCAGCCGCTGGTGCAGATCGACGTCGGCGAGCTGAAGCTGACCAGCAAGGTGTTCTTCGTGCCGGACCAGGCCCGCATCGACCTTGCCCGCTCGCGCGACGTGCTGGACTGGGTGGCGCGCGTCATCAAGGAGCACCCGGAGATGCCGCTCGTCGTGGTGGGCGCGCACACGGACAACCGGGGCGTTCCGGACAACAACCGCCGGATGTCGCAGGCCCGCGCGGAAGCGGTGCGCCAGTACCTCATCAGCAAGGGCGTCCCCGCCGAGCGTCTGCAGGCGCAGGGCTACGGACAGGACCGCCCCATCGACACCAACATCACCTCCATCGGCCGTGAGAACAACCGCCGCGTGGAGTTCACCATCGTGGACCCGGAGCAGGAGAAGGCGGGTAGCCCCAAGCGCTAGCTGGGGGCCCCGGTCCAGGAGAGCGGATTTATGAGAGCGGTGCTCAAGAAGGCTCTGGTGTCCATGGGACTCGCCCTGGGAGCGGCCACGCTCGCGGTGGCCGCGCCCGACGTGTTCCATATTGGCGACGGACAGGATGGTAGCGACGAGCTGAGCAGCACGGATGTCATCAACGCCTATGCCCAGCTCATGTCCGTGAGCGCGGACGGCAAGGTGCTCGACGTCTCCACCAAGACGGGGTTCGCCGCAAACGACCTGGTCATGGTGATCCAGATGACGGGGCTGTCGCCGGCGCCAGCAGCTGGCAGCAGCCCGGTGACGCTGGGGGAGAGTGGGGTAGGCACCTGGGAGCTGGCGCGGGTGCAGACCGTGAGCACCACGGCGAATCAGCTCACCCTCACCGAGGGACTCGTCAATGCCTTCCCCGCCACGGGCGTCCAGGTCGTCAAGGTGCCTGAGTACCAGGACCTCACGATTCCAGCGGGCGTGACCATCGCACCTCCGGCCTGGAATGGCTCGGTTGGCGGCGTCCTGGCGTTCCTGGTCTCCGGCCAGTTCACCAATAACGGCGTGATTGATGCGACCGGGAAGGGGTTCCGCGGTGGGGCCTCTGGTGCGGGAGCCTCGGGTGGAGGCACGCATTGCACCGTGGAAGATGAGGCAGGTACGGGCCCCAAGAAGGGCGAGGGCGTCAGCAACTTTTCCGGCGGCACCGCCTATGGAGCCAACGAGGGACGCGGCAACCTGGCCAATGGCGGTGGCGCTGGTGTCTGTTCCTCTCGCGGAGGTGGCGGTGGTGGCAACGCGGGGCGGGGAGGGAACGGAAGAAGCTCCGAGTCGGCCGAGGCGGCACTCGGTGGCGCGGTCCTGACCTATTCGCAGCCTGGCAGGCTGGTGATGGGAGGTGGCGGTGGCGCCGGGCACGGGACCGCCAGCTCAGGTTCCAATGTCGGCGGTCCGGGCGGCGCTGGTGGCGGCATCGTCTTCATCCGCGCGGGACAGCTTGAGGGAACCGGCTCCATCCTGGCCTCGGGTTCGAGTGGTGAGGATGGCACCACCGGCAGTGGTGGCGGCGGTGGTGGCGCAGGCGGCTCCATCCAGGTGCGGATCGCCGGCTTCGCTGAGTGCAGCGCCATCCGGGCCGAAGGTGGACTGGGAGGAAACCAGGGCCCGGACGCGGGCAACACGACTGGTGGCCAGGGTGCCGGTGGCTCGGTGCTGTTCCAGGCCGGTCATGTGGTGGGCACCTGCGCGCTCTCCACGGATGCGGGCTCGGTCGCGGCGAGCGGCTCGACCACCGTGCTGGATGGCGGGCTCACCCAGCTCGCGCCGCCCGTGGTGACGTCGCCCGGGAGCGGCCAGCTCATCAACACCCTGACTCCCACCGTGCAGGGAACGGCGCCCGGTTCGTCCAACGTGGTGATCTATCTGGTGGACGGAGGCACGCTCTCGGGCGGGAGCCGGACGGCCAACGGTAACGCCCCGGCAGACGGAACCTTCGGCGTGCCGTTGACGCTGCCCGACTCCGGGACCTACGTCATCCAGGCGGCCGCCGAGCGTGATGGCGTGCAGAGCCTGAAGAGCCCGTTGACGACGTTCACCGTCGACGTGAACCGGCCGGTGGTCTCCATCCTGGGCCCTACCGGCACCCCGGGCCCCACCTCGACGCGGAACCCGATCGGGAGCTTCGGCTTCACGTCGACAGAGACGATGCGGCAGTACGAGTGCCAGCTCGCGCTTCGCGACGCGGGCATCACGGACGCCGGGTTCGCCGTGTGCCAGCCGTTGACCACGTTCGACGCGGGTAGCGCTGGAGGCCGCTTCACGGTGTGGGTCCGGGGAACGGACCTGGCCGGCAACACCAACAGCCCACTGGCGTTCCATGACTGGACCGTGGACACCCTCGCCCCGAACGCTCCGGTGATCACCTCGCCGGACGCGGGGGACTACCTCAAGTCGGATGCCTCGGTCCCCGTCGTGGGTCGGGCCGATACGGACAGCACCGTACTGGTCTACCTCGACGGCATCCCGAATCCGAGCGCAGTCGCGGTGCAGGCGGATGGCGGCTGGTCCCGCCTGCTGGACAACCCGGGCAACGGCTTCCACATCGTCACGGCCACGGCGTCCGACAACGTGGGCAACACCAGCGTGTTCTCCAACTCGGTGTTCTTCCTGGTGGATGGCACTGCCCCCAACGCGCCGGTGTTCGTCACCCCGGCGGCGGACGCCAGGCTCAACACCCGGGACGCGGGCATCACAGGACTGGCGGAGCCGGACAGCGTGGTCACCGTGCAGGTCCGCGAGTTCGGCTCCTCGACTGTGGTCGCCACCCGCTCGGGGACGGCGAATGCCCAGGGAAGCTGGGAGGTGGTTGCCGTCACGCCCCCCCAGGCGACTCCGCCTTCCGAGGGTGTGGAGTACGAGGCCACGGCGGTCGCCATGGACCGTGCAGGCAACCCCAGCGCGGTCTCGGCGGGGCGGCGCTTCCACGTGGACCTGGCGCCGCCGAGCATCACCCAGGTGACCGGCCCCGCGAACCCCACCAACGGCCTGGAGGCGCGGTTCACCTTCACGGCCTCCGAGCCGGTGCAGTCCTTCGAGTGCCAGCTCGGGAGCGCGGCCGCGGAGCCCTGCGCGACCCCGTACTCGCTCCAGCTCGCGTCTCCGGGAGACTACACCCTCATCGTGCGGGCCATCGACTTGGCCGGCAATCGGACCGTCGATGCCGGAGTGCGCAGCTACACCTGGACGGTGGACCGGGGGCCGCCCGACGCGCCCGACATCCGTACTCCCGACGCCGGGGTCTTCACGCGCGACACGCGGCCCGTCATCAGCGGCACCGCGGAGAGCGACAGTCGCGTCCAGGTCTATTTCAATGGCGCGCCCCTGCTGGCGGCGGATGCCGGCAGTGGTACCCCCGGCCCCTGGTCCGTCCAGCCCGCGACGCCGCTGAGCGAGGGCTTCTACCTGCTCACCGCGACGGCCACGGATCCCGCGGGCAACACCGGGCCATTCAGCTCGACCGTGTCCTTCACGGTGGACACCACGGCGCCCGGCACGCCCGTGGTGACGTCCCCCGCGAGGCAGGCACATGTGAACAGCGCGAGCCCCACGCTGACGGGAACGGCGGAGCCCCACTCCGTGGTCGCCGTGCGGTTGAACGGTCAGGATGCCGGAACCGTCACCGTGAGCGATGCCGGCACCTGGACGTTGCCGCTCGCCGGGCTGTCGAACACGGAGCAGAGCATCCGGGCGACGGCCACCGACCGGGCGGGCAACACGAGCCCCGAGACCGACCCCGCTCACGCATTCACCGTCGACATCCTGCCTCCGGGCATGCCGGCCTGGGCCTCGGGACTGGCCGGCTCGTACCTGGCGACGCGATCTCCTGTCCTTCGGGGCACAGCGTCCGAACCGGGGCTCGACATCCTCGTTTCGGTGAATGATGCCGGGGTGGGCACCGCGACGGTGGATGATGCCGGCACGTGGAGCATCTACGTGCCGGGGCCGCTCGCGGAGACGGAGCACTCGGCGAGCGCCGTGGCCCGGGACCGGGCTGGCAACCTGAGCGATGCCGGCGTCGTGCGGTTCAACGTGGACGTGCAGCCGCCGGACACGGAGATCCTCCGGGGCCCGCCTCAGGACACCAGCCTGGCCACGGTGGACTTCGACGTCCGCTCGTCGGACCCGGAGGTGTCTGAGTTCCAGTGCAGCAAGAACCGGGCGGCGTTCACCAACTGCAACGCGACGCTGAAGCCGGATGCCGGCACGGGCGTCTACTCCGTCACGATGTCGGGGTTCGAGGTGAGTGACGCGGGCGTGACGCCGCAGGAAGTGATGATCCGCGCCGTCGACAGGGCGATGAACGTGGACGACACACCCGACAGCTACTCGTGGCGAATGGTCTCGGGCACGCTGACGGTGGGTATCGGCCTCGAGCCGGATGAGTTCGTCAGCGGCACCGAGGTCGTGTACTCCTTCACCTCGCAGCGGCCGGGGGCGGGGTTCAGGGGCACGCTGACCAACGTCACCACGAGCGAGGTGACGAACTTCTTCACCGGCATGGGCGTCGATACCCAGGTGTTCAGCGGCCTGTTCGAAGGCGAGTACGAGCTGAGGGTCCGCGCGACGGACGGCACGAACGAGACCACGGAGCACACGGCCCGCCGGTTCACGGTGGACCGTACGGCGCCCCCGGCCGCGACTGACATCGAGCCGTTGGAGGGCGCGTTCGTGAAGGCGGGAGGCTCGTTCTCAGGGCGGGCCGAGCCCAGGGCCACGGTGGAGATCAGCATCCCGGGCACGCAGGGCGAGACGGTGCTGAAGGTTCCCGTGCAGAACAGCGGAAGCTGGTCGATCCCGTTCGGCGAGGTGATGGAGGAGGGGGTGAACACCGTCACCATCACCGTGGTTGACCGGGCGTCGAACCGCTCTGCCCTCTCGGTGGACCGGACCTTCACCTTCGACAAGACCTCGCCCCAGCTCACCCAGTTCACGATGCCGGCGGCCGTGACGTCGGACACCACGCCGGATTTCGTCGTCTCCGCTTCGGAGCCGGTGAACTTCGCCTGCACGCTGAACAGCGTGGCGGTTGACTGCGCTGCGCCGGACTGGACTGGCAATCACTCCTTCACGCTCTCGGCGGACAGGCCCCTGGGCGAAGCCATCCACTCGATGACCCTGACGCTGAGAGATCGAGCGGGCAATGAGAACATGACGCCCATCTTCTACTCGTGGCAGGTCGACTTCTCGCCGCCGACAGCGACCATCGAACAAGGACCCGTCGCGCATACCCGCGCGGAGTCCGCGACGTTCCGGTTCCGCACGACCGAGCCCCCCGGGACGTTCGTGTGCGAGCTCGACGGCAATGCGATTCCCTGCACCAGGGACCTGATGGTGCCGACCCCGGAGGAGCGCCGGTACACGCTGAGGGTGGCGGCGCGGGACCAGGCCCAGAACCTGGGTTCCTTCTCGGACCTCTACACGTGGGAGGTGGACCGGACCGCGCCCCAGGGCACCATCGTGGAATCTCCGGCGGAAGGTGCGCCGATCCGCAACGCGGCCGCGACGTTCTCCGGCCGGGCCGAGGCCAACAGCGTGGTGTCCGTGCTGGTGGATGACGTCAAGCTCCCGGGGGAGGCCGTCGCCGACGCGCAGGGGAAGTGGACGTTCGTCGCGCAGGAGCCGCTGCAGCTCGCGCAGGGGCTGCACGTGGTTCAGGCGCGTGCCACGGACGCGGCGAAGAACGACGGCCCGCCTTCGGAGGGGCGGACGTTCCTGTTCGATACGGAGGCACCGACGACGGTCATCGAGTCGGGCCCCGCGGAAGGGGAGCGGGTGCGCTCCGTGGCCGTCGCCTTCCGGTTCTCTTCCGAGCCGGACGCGACCTTCCAGTGCACCGTGGACGGCGCGGAGGTCGAATGCGGCCAGGACCTGAATATCAATACGTCCGAGGAGCGCTTCTACACCCTGAAGGTCCAGGCCGTGGACGTGGCGGGCAACGTGGATCCGGTTGGCGTGACGCGCAGGTGGCGCGTGTACCTGGGCAACGACCTGCGGACGCGGGGTGGCGGGTTGAGCTGCGCCAGCACCGCGGCCGGAGGGACGCCCGCCGTCTTCCTGGCCCTGGGAGTGCTCGCCCTGCTGGCAGCCCGGCGGCGCCGGTGAGCTCCGGGTGGGGCGCCTCCTTCGGGGATGGAGGCCGCCCCACCAACCGTTGTCGGAATGTGTGCTTGCGTCAGCGAGGGAGTTCGGCTACTTGTCTCCCCGCTTCCGGCCGTCTGCGCGATTAGCTCAGCTGGATAGAGCGTTGGCCTCCGGAGCCAAAGGCCAGAGGTTCGAATCCTCTATCGCGCGCAATGCAAAGCCCCGGAATCGTTGGGAGTTCCTCCCACCGGTTCCGGGGCTTCGCTGTTCCTGAGGTCTGGCTGTGAGCCGTGCGCGGCGGCCCCCCCCCCGGGCTGCTGCCCTTGTGAGCCAACCATTCGGTCCCGTATGCGGGGCCTCCGGTATCGCCGCCCCTGCAGAAGGGGCGGCATCACCGGAGGATTCCCCGATGAAGGCTGCTCCCCAGAAGGCCACTCCCCAGCACGTCGAGACGCAGCAGGTGCCCCAGCAGCTCATCCCGACGGTCCGCGACTGGGTGGGGTCGCCGACGGTTGACCTGGTCAATGTGATTGTCCTCATTGCCCTCGGACTGGTGGCGTTCGTGTGCTTCCTGCTCTACCGCGAGCTGTCGAGGCCACGCGGTTCGCGGCGCGGCCGGTGAAGGGGGGCGCCGGACGCACAACGACAAGAACTGACATCACCGGGTGATGAAGGTCAGGGGCGAATCCCAGGGGGACGAGGGGATACGCCCCGGGTCACGAAGGACAAACCCCTCGAATCCTCTCTCTCGCGCGTCCGCCTATCGCCCAGCGGTTCCACCCGGAAGTCCGGGCGCGAAATCCGAGCCTGCCTGCCCTTGTGCTTCACCTCTCGTGTTGGGTATTCGCCATGGCGCGCTGGTGGAGGAATTTCTGATGAGAGGTCGTTCAGGAGCTTTTTCGGTAGCCCTGGTCCTGTGGATGCTGGCCTGGGGATGCGGCGGTGGAAGTTCGCCGGACAACACGCCAGATCCGGTGCCTGACGCCGGGACGCGGGTGGATGCCGGCACGGGTGACGCCGGCACCGAAGATGCCGGTCCGACGCTCCAGACGCCAGGAGTCCCCACGGCGGTCACCGCCACCGCGGGCGATGGCCAGGCCACGGTGAGATGGACGGCGCCTGCGAACGGTGGCAGCCCCATCACCAGCTATACGGTCACCACGCTGTTCCTGGACTCGCAGCTCAAGACCCAGAACACCACCGAGACGCAGGTCACGGTGACGGGGCTGACCAACGGCATGCCCTATTCCTTCACGGTGAGCGCGACGAACGCGCTGGGCACCAGCGGCACGTCGCAGCCTTCGAATGTCGTGACGCCCCGGACGGTTCCAGCGGCTCCTACCGGAGTCACTGCCACGCCCGCCAACCGGAGCCTGGTGGTGACGTGGAGCGCCCCGGTCGAGACGGGCGGCAGCGTCATCACCGGCTACACCGTGACGGTGCAGCCCGGGAATCACTCGCAGGAGGTGTCCGCGAACGAGACCCGGGCCACCGTGACGGGGCTGACGAATGGGACGGAGTACACGGTCACCGTGGCGGCCAGGAACGAGGCCGGAGCGGGGCCGGCCTCCAGCCCTGTGTCCGCCACGCCGCTCGCGGTGCCTTCCGCGCCCACGGCCGTGCAGGCCACTCCGGGCAACAGGCAGGTGGCGCTCACGTGGAGCGCGCCCGCCGATGATGGCGGCAGTCCCCTGACGGGCTACACCATCCACGTGTCGGCTGGCGGAGTCCTCGTGCGCACCGAGTCCTCTACGACGACGAGCTTCACGGTGCTGGGGCTGATCAACGGCACCGCGTATTCCTTCCACGTGACGGCCACCAACGGCACCGGAGCCGGCCTGGCGTCCGAGCCCGTGTTCGCCACGCCCAGGACGGTGCCCGGCGCACCCACGCAGGTCCGGGCGACCGCGGGCAACAGGTCGGCGCTGGTCGAGTGGAGCGCGCCGGATGACAACGGCGGCAGTGACGTCACCGGCTATACGCTCACCGTCGAAGCAGGTGGCACCGTGGTGGAGACGCGGGAGACCTCCGCCACGAGCCTCACCGTGACGGGGCTGACCAACGGGACGACCTATCGCTTCACCGTGACGGCGACGAACGGCGTGGGGACGGGCGCGGCTTCCTCCCCCGTCTCCGCGGTGCCCCAGTCGCTCCCCGGCGCTCCGACGGGCCTGGCGGTGAGCCCTGGCAACACGCAGGTGTCGCTGACCTGGACGGCGCCCCAGGACAACGGTGGCAACCCCCTCACCGGCTACGTGGTGACGGTGCGCAGCGGCGGCGCGGTGGTGAGGACGCAGGACGCCACCACGACGAACGCCACGGTGACGGGCCTGACCAACGGCACGGCCTACAGCTTCACCGTGTCCGCCACGACGTCGGTCGGCACGGGCCTGCCCTCGGAGCCGGTGAGCGCCACGCCTCGCACCGTGCCGGGAGCGCCCACGCAGCTGCAGGCCACCGCGGGCGAGGGTCAGGTGACAGTGAGCTGGACGGCCCCCGCGAACGGTGGCAGCGCCATCACCGGCTACACCGTCCTGGCGCAGCCCGGTGACCGTACGGTCCAGGTGGCTGGGAACCAGACCCAGGCCACGGTGACGGGGCTGACGAATGGCACCGCGTACACCTTCACCGTGACCGCCACCAACGTGGCCGGCACGGGCGCCGCGTCCACCTCGGTGAGCGCCACGCCGCGCACGGTGCCGGCCGCGCCGACGAACCTGGAGGCCACCCCTGGCGCCGCCCAGGTGTCCCTCACCTGGTTCGCTCCGTCCAACAACGGCGGTAGCGCCGTGACGGGCTATGTGGTGACCGTGCGCAACGGCGGCACGGTGGTGGGCACGCAGACCTCCTCCACGAGGAGCGCCACGGTGACGGGGCTGACGAATGGCACCGCGTACACCTTCACCGTGGCCGCCACCAACGTGGCGGGCACGGGCGCGGCCTCCACTCCCGTGAACGCGACACCGCGCACGGTGCCGGCCGCGCCCTCGGGGCTGGCCGCGACTCCGGACAACGGCCAGGTGTCGCTGACGTGGGCGGCGCCCACGGACAACGGCGGCAGCCCCGTCACGGGGTACACCGTGACGGCGCGACAGGGGGCCACGGTGGTGGGCACGCAGACGTCCGCTACGACGAGCGCCACGGTGACGGGGCTGACCAACGGCACCGCGTACACCTTCACCGTGGCCGCCACCAACGTGGCGGGCACGGGCGCCGTGTCCACCTCGGTGAGCGCCACGCCGCGCACGGTGCCGCGTGAGCCGACGAACGTCGTGGCGACCGGGGGCAACCGGCAGGTGTCGCTGACGTGGAGCGCGCCCACGGACAATGGCGGCAGCCCGGTGACGGGCTACGTGGTGAGTATCCATCAGGGCACCACCGTGGTGAGGACGCAGTCGTTCACCACGACGAGCGCCACGGTGACGGGGCTGACCAACGGGGTGAACTACGACGTCACGGTCGCGGCCACCAACGCCGCCGGCACGGGCTGGGAGAGCCTGAAGGTCGCCTTCATTCCGCGGACCGTGCCGGGAGCGCCGGCCAACGTGGTGGCCTCTCCCGGCAATGGAGGCGTGACGCTGACGTGGAGCGAGCCCGCCGACACGGGGGGCAGCGGCATCGGCGGCTACACCGTACGCGTCCGCCAGGGCGGGTCGGTCCTCAGCACGCAGACCACCTCCGCGATGAACCTCTGGGTGTCGGGGCTCACCAATGGCACGGCCTACAACTTCACCGTGTCCGCCGCGAACTCCGTCGGCAACGGGCCAGAGTCCACCGCCGTGATTGCCACGCCGCGCACGGTGCCCGGCGTGCCCACGAACCTGAGGGCCACTTCGGGCAATTCGCAGGTGGCCCTGGCCTGGAACGCGCCGGCGGACAACGGCGGCAACGCCATCACCGGCTACGCGGTGACGGTGCGCCATGGCGGCAGCAACGCCGTGGTGGCCACCCCGACGTTCACCGCGACGAGCGGCACCGTCACCGGACTCACCAATGGCACCAGCTACACCTTCACGGTGGCGGCGATGAACGAGGCGGGGACCGGCGCGGCCACCGCGGCCCTGACGGCGACGCCCGCGATCGCGCCCGGGCCGCCCCTGAATGTCCGGGCCGCCGTTTTCGGGGGGACCGTGGCCATCCGGTGGGCAGCTCCGCTGACCGATGGCGGCTCTCCCATCACCGAGTACGTGGTGACCGTCTCTCCGGGAGGGACGACCCACCGGGTGCCGGCTCCAGCGACCGGGACCAGCCTCGTGGGCCTTCCGCTGGCCTCCGGGTACCTGCTGAGCGTGCGCGCCCTCAATGCCGCGGGGCAGGGGCCGGCCGCCTCGACCGCGACGACGTTCGAGCTCGCGTGTGAGGAGACCGGCTTCCCGGGGCTGTCGCTGACCTCGGCCCTCGACGCCGATACGCTCCTGGTGCACGACGTGAGCGGGGACGGGCGGGCGGACGTCATCCTCGCGACGAACGAGCGCCCGGACGTGCCGGTCCTCCAGGTGCGGCAGGGCGCGGGTCGCGGCCGGCTGCAGGGGGGCGTGAACTACCCGATGCCCATCGTCGCGGACCGGCTGCTGCTGGGCGACCTCAACGGGGATGGGCGTCAGGACGTGGTGGCGGGCAGCTCCATCACCGTCAGCCCCACCCTCGTGACGCGGCTGGCCCAGCAGGGCGGCACGCTGAGCGCGGCCGTGACGACGGAGGCCTCCTCCGGCCCGCGCAACCTCGCGCTGGGTGAGTTCACGGGAGATGGCCGGCTGGACCTGGTCATGAGCCCGGCGAACACCAACGGGCAGCTCTGGGTGCTGCCGGGTCGCGGAGATGGCACCTTCCAGGCGCACATCGCCTCCACGGCGACCGGCGTGGGCGTCAACTTCGGCGTGGGGGACTTCAACCGCGACGGGCGGGCGGACGTCGTGTTCTCCGGCGGAGGCCGCATCGTCGTGATGCTGGGAGATGGGCAGGGGCACCTGACCGCCGCGAGCACCTCCTACACCGCGGGCAGCACCGATGCGCCGATGGCCATCGGCGACTTCAACGCGGATGGCGCCCCGGACGTGGCAGTGCTCAACAGCACCCAGCGGACCGTGGACGTGCTGCTGAACAACGGAGATGCCACCTTCCGGGCGGTCGTGAGGTACTCCGTCGGGAGTGTCGCGGCGACCGCGCTGACCCTGGGGGACTTCAACCGGGATGGTTCGCCGGACGTGGCCGTCATCAACAGCGGCTCCGCCTCGTTCGCCGTGCTGCGCGGCAGGGCGAATGGCACCTTCGATGCCGCGGTTGCCTACGTGGGCATGGCGGGACTCATTCGCCACGGGGTGGGGGACATCGACGGTGACGGCTTCCCCGACATCGCGATGCTTCGCGCCTCGGCGTCCTCCTTCGCGATGACGGATGCCCTCGACATCGCCTGGGGGCGGGCGGACGGCACCCTGGAGCGGCCCGCGCTCTCCTACGGCCCGGCGGCGTTCTCCTCCGCGGTGGGCGATTTCGACATGGATGGGCGCATGGACATGGTGTCGGCGAACGGCTCGACGGTGAACGTCTGGAAGGGCAATGGCGACGGGACGCTGACGAGCGCCCCCGCCCTGACGGGCCCGGCCACCAGCACCGGAGTCACCCTCAATGACCTCAACAGGGACGGCCGGGCGGACGTGGTCGTGAGCAACGGGTCGGCGAACTCCATTTCCGTGTTCCTGGCGCAAGCCAACGGGACGTTCGGTGCCCGGGTGGACCACGCGGCGGGAGGCTTCGTCGTCGACGGAGCCATTGGCGTCGGCGACATCAATGCGGACGGGCTGAAGGACCTCGCCGTGCCCACCGTTTCCTCCGGGACGGCCCAGATCTCCCTCTTCCTGGGAACGGCGGCGGGAGGTTTCG
Source organism: Pyxidicoccus fallax (assembly GCF_012933655.1). Taxonomy (GTDB): domain Bacteria; phylum Myxococcota; class Myxococcia; order Myxococcales; family Myxococcaceae; genus Myxococcus; species Myxococcus fallax. The sequence goes on from NZ_JABBJJ010000001.1 coordinate 74,173, forward strand.
CGCCGGTGGCGGTCCATCCGGCGGGGTCCGCCGTCAACTTCGTCGAGATGGCCGACGTGAACGGAGATGGACGCGCCGACGTCATCGGGCGGAACAGCAACAGCGCCACGGTGGTCCTGAAGCTGGGCCGCGCCGATGGCACGCTGGAGGCCTCCCAGCTCATTCCCGCGGGAATCAACGCGCGGAGCCTGACGGTGGGCGACTACGACGGGAACGGGCGGCCGGACCTGGCCGTCTCCGATACCAGCAGCCTGCGCATCCTCCCGAACACTGGCAATGGCACCTTTGGCGCGGCCATCGTGAGCGCCGAGCCCGTGGGCCAGCTGGGACGCGTGGCGGGTGACATCAACGGGGACGGTCGCATCGACCTGGTCAGCTTCACCGACACGGCGAACAATGGAGGCGGACGCGTGTGGATCCTCCTCGGTCTGGGGGATGGGACGTTCGCTACGACGGGGGACACCTTCCCGTCGAGCACGACGTCCACCAGCGCCTCGATGTTCCTGGCCGACATGAACGGCGACAGCAGCCCGGACCTGGTCGGCTCCAACACCACGCACGGCGTCTTCGTCCTGCCCCAGGCCTGCTTCTGATGGTCAGCCCCATGGGGTGATGAGGGCCGGATGCTCCACGCGGGCATCCGGCCTTCTTCATTTCAGGCCCACGCCCCGTTCACGCCTGCGGCTGCTCCGCGGGCTGAGGCAGGTGGAAGCGCACCGTGCGCACGCGGCGGGGTGACGAGTCCAGCACCTCCAGCTCCAGGCCGCCGTCGGCCTTCAGCCGCGTGCCCGGCTCCGGAATGGCGCCACCCGCCAGGGCAATGCACAGGCCCGCCACCGTCGAGTAATCCTGGTCCTCGTCCAGCTCCAGGCCCAGCTCGCGGTTGACGTCGCGCAGGGACGCCGAGGCCAGCACCACCGCGGTGGTGGGGCCCTCGCGCCGCACCAGTTCCTCCGGTGTCTCGGACTCGCTGAGGATGTCTCCGACGAGCTCCTCCACCAGGTCCTCCACCGTCACCAGCCCCACCACGCCGCCGCGCTCGTCCACCACGACGGCCAGCTGCATGCGCCGCCGCTGGAGTTCCTTCAGCGCGTCCATGGCGCGCATCGTCTCCACGAGGAAGAAGGGTGGCCGCATCACGTCTTCGAGGACGATGAGGTTGCCCTCCCACGCCACGCCGAGCAGGTCCTTGGCGATGACGTAGCCGACGATGTTGTCCGGCGTCCCCTCGTAGATGGGCATGCGCGAGTGGCCGTGCTCCAGCAGCACCTGGCGGATTTCGTCCGCGTTCGCGTGCCGCCGCAGGGCGACGATGTGCTCGCGCGGCACCATCAGCTCGCCCACCGTCAGCTCGCCCATCTCGAAGGCCCGCGAGGCAATCTCCCCCGCGTGAGGGTCCAGCGTGCCCTGCTTCGCCGCTTCCTCCACCAGCTGCTGCAGCTCCTCCGCGGACAGGCGCCCTTCCGTGAAGTTCGTCCTGTCACCGAACAGGCGCAGCACCACGTTGGAGCTGGCCGTGAGGAACCACACCACCGGCCGCATCAGCCAGGACAGCCCATGCAGGGGCCGGCCGATGAGGAGCGCGTACCGCTCGCCGGCCCGCAGGGCGAGCGACTTGGGGACCAGCTCCCCGAGCACCAGTGACAGATACGAGACGAACGCCACCACCACCGCGAGGGCGACGTCGTCCGCCTGCTGCTCGGGGACGCCCAGGCCCGCCAGCACGCCTCCCAAGCGGGCGGCGATGCTCGCGCCACCGAAGGCCGCCGCCGTGGCACCGATGACGGTGATGCCAATCTGGACCGTGGCGAGGAAGCGCTCGGGGTCACCCCGCAGCTTCTCCACGGCCTTCGCCGAGGCGCTGCCCTCGTCAATCAGCTCCCGCAGCCGTGTGCGCCGCAGGGAGATCACCGCCAGCTCCGCCCCGGCGAAGACACCGTTGGCGAGAACCAGCAGCAGGATGACGACGAGCTCGGTGACGATAATGGCCCTCCTCTCAGGGGCCCTCTACCCTAACCGCAACCGGCCGGCTGCTCACTCCCCAAGTGACTGCAAGAGGAGCGACAGTTGGTCCCGGCTGGCGCCTTTTGGCAGGTAGTAGTGGGGGCCGGACAGAAGGGCGCTGCCTACGTCCTGTGCCGCCGCCGACGTGAGGAACACGATGCGGGGGTGCGGGCCGCGTGGCAGCCGCTCCACCACCTCCAGGCCGCTCATCCCCGGCATGTTGAGGTCCAGCAGCATGACGCCGTAGCGGTCCCCGCGCCTCAGCGTTTCCAGGGCTTCCTGTCCATCCGCGGCCTCGGTCGTCTCGTAGCCCAGGTCCTCCAGACTGAGGCGGAGAAACTCCCGCCAGTCCGCGTCGTCATCGACGACCAGGACCCTTCGCGTGCCTTCGTCCGTTGCGAGTCTCGCCAATAATCCTCCCCCGACAGGAGGTGAACGCCGCTCAAGTCCGTCCTCATTCGCGGCGGGCGGTAGAACGGCGCCCGACGGGCAAGCGGGCGGACAGGCGCTAGAACAGCGCGATGCCGAGCTGGGCGACGAGGTACTGCAGCGCCGGCCGCACGTTATGGGCCGCCGAGCGGGGCTGCTCGGGCACCGCCGAGCGCCTCCACTCTGGCTCTCCCAGCAGGCGGCCGGCCTCGTGTCGGAACACCCGGAAGCGGCCCAGCTCCGTGGAGCTGCCCGCGTTGTAGACGCGCAACAGCCGGCCCCCGGCGCCTTCCAACACCCGCTCGCGCGGCTGGTGCCGGTGCCCGTGCAGCACCAGGTCGCACCGGCCCCGCAGGCGCGTGAGCCACTCGGCGCCCAGGGACAGCTCCGCCGCGTGGGGCCAGCCCAGCAGCGTGGCCAGCCGCTCCGGGAAGCTCTCCTCGGGCAGCGGCAACACGTGGTGGTGCACCAGCACCGCCGCCACCGCGTCCTTCGGTGCGGCCTCCAGCGCCGCGTCCACCGCGTCCAGCTCCGCGTGGGACAGCGTGCCGTGGCTGTTGAAGTAGTTCCGGTTGTGCGGCCCCGTGGAGTCCACGCACACCAGGAAGAGGCCCGGCGTCTCCACGGTGCGAACCTTGTTTCCCTCCATCCACCCGGCGCCGACATCGTCGCTGGGCCGGTCGTGGTTGCCGGGGATGAAGGTGAGGCGCCCGGTGTCCAGGAAGGGCGAGAAGATTTCGCGGAAGCGGCGGTACTCCGCCTTCGCTCCCTGGTGCGTCAGGTCTCCCGTCACCACCACGTGGTCCACGTCGTCGGCGAGGAGCGCGTCCACGAGCGCGCGCGCCGAGGCGTCGCTCTCGGGGCTCAGGTCCAGGTGCAGATCCGACAAGTGCGCCAGCGTGCGGAGGGCCATGCCCAGGAGATAGGCATTGTTCGCGTCCGCATCAGGGCTTGACGGTGAATGAAGTGCAAGACGTGTGCAACAGCCACGCGTCAGCTCGCGAGATCACCCGCGAACAGCTCGTCGCTCGCGTCGAGCGCGGGCCGCGAGGAAGGGGAGGGCGCGTGGAGCGGCACCAGCCGGGTGCCCGGGGCGACGCGCAGTTTCGTGCCGCGCCAGTCCACCGTGCGGAAGAAGAGGCCGTGCCACCACGCGGCGAACAACAGCACGTCCTTGACGAGCACCGCGGGCACCGCGTCCCACGACACCGACTCCGGACGCAGCGCGCGAAAGGCGGCGAGGTCCACCACCACCTTGCCCAGCACCACCAGGCTAGCCACGGTGCCCGTGGTTGGCGAGGGGTCCACCAGCGCGCCCAACAGCGCCAGCGGCACCGGGTTGAGCAGCGACTGCGCCACGTACGTGGACCCGGACACCGCCGTGCGGTGGATGACACTCCAGCGCAGGTAGCGCTGGAAGAAGGCGTTGACGCCCTTCTTCAGTGACACGTTGAACACCGGCGTGCGCGCCACCACCACGCGGCGGCCCAGCTTGCGCGTCACCCACTGGCCGATGACGTAGTCCTCCGCCAACACGTTGCGCACGGAGTAGAAGCCGCCCAGCGCGTCCACGTCCTCGCGGCGCAGCGCCATGGACTTGCCCACGACGATGTCCTGGTTGGCGAAGCGCTTGGCGGCAATCATCCCCGCCGCCGCGCTCGCGGCCAGGTAGAGGTTGTCCAACAGCGAACCGAAGGTCCGCTCACCGATGCCCGCCACCGGGTGCGTCACGCAGCCCACCGTGGGGTCCGCGAAGCCCGCGGCAATCTCTTCCAGGTAGTCCGGCCCCACGCGCGTGTTGCTGTCGCTGATGACGAGGATGTCGTGGCGCGCGCGGTCCGCCAGGGTGATGAGCTGGTTCACCTTCGGGTTCAGCCCCGGCTCGCCCACCTGCAACTCCAGGCGCATGACGCGCGGCCACCGGGCCACCGCCGCTCGCGCCACCGCGTAGGCGGCGTCGCGGGTGTCCTTCACGCCCAGCACCACCTCGTACTCGCCCGCGTAGTCCAGCCGGGCGAACTGCTCCAGGTTGGCCTCCAGGTCGTCATCCACGCCGCACAGCGGCTTGAGGATGGAGATGCCGGGCCGGGGCGCACCGGAGGGCAGCAGCGCGGGCGGCTCGCTCCGGTGCCGGAGCACGAGGACGTACTGGATGATGAGGGCGATGAGGCCGAAGAGGGCGGCGAAGAGCAGGAGGCCAGAGGCGAGCAACATTCGCGGGCAGTCCCAGAAGTCGGCGCGCGGCAATCGCGCGACCTGGGAGACACGCTAGAGAGGGCCTGAGACAGGCCCGCGAAGCGCTCGCGGCACACGGGCCAATTCGTCGTGACGGCCCGGTGAAGTCGTGCCTGCCTACTCGGGCAGGTTGCGGCTGCGCGGGTGGCGGATGTCCTTGCCGCGCACCATGTAGACCACCATCTCCGCCACGTTCATCGCGTGGTCACCGATGCGCTCCAGGTGCTTGGCGATGAACATCAGCGCGGTGGCCCGGCGGATGTTCTTCGAGTCCTCCATCATGTACGCGAGGAGCTCGTTGAAGATCTTCAGGAAGAGGGCATCCAGCAGGTCATCGCCCTGGAGCACCTCCTCCGCCTTGGCCACGTCGCCGGAGACGAACGCGTCCAGCGCCTTCTTCACCTGCTGCTGCGCCAGCTCCGCCAGCCGCGGCGTGTCCACGTAGGGCGCCAGCGGGGGGACCTGGTTCAGGTCCATGGAGCGCTCGGCGATGTTGACGGCCAGGTCGCCGATGCGCTCCAGGTCGGTGACGATCTTCAGCGCGGTGGTGATGAGGCGCAAATCGCTGGCGGCCGGCTGGCGCAGCGCGAGGATGCGCCGGCACAGCTCGTCGATCTCCACCTCCAGGCGGTTGACGTCCTTGTCCGCCGCGACGACCTTCTCCGCGAGCGGGCTGTCGCGCTCGGTGAGGGCCTTCATGCTCTGCGCGATGAGGTTCTCCACCTTCGCCCCCATCGCGAGGAGCTTCTCGCGCAGGTCCCTCAGGTCCTGCTCGAAGGCCTTGTCCGTATGGGTCGCCGGCATCTCCCGTGTCCCTTCTTCCGCTCGCACGCTCACCCGAACTTCCCGGTGACGTAGTCCTCGGTGCGCTTCTCACGCGGGTTGGTGAAGATCTGCTCAGTAGGGCCGCATTCCACCAGCTCGCCCATGTAGAAGAAAGCCGTCCTGTCCGACACGCGGGCGGCCTGCTGCATGTTGTGGGTGACGATGGCGATGGTGTACTGCGCCTTCAGCTCGTGGATGAGCTCTTCGATTTTCGCGGTGGCGATGGGGTCCAGCGCGCTCGCCGGCTCGTCCATCAGCAGCACCTCGGGCTCCACGGCCATGGCGCGGGCGATACACAGGCGCTGCTGCTGGCCGCCGGACAGGCCCAGGGCGCTCTCGTTGAGGCGGTCCTTCACCTCGTCCCACAGGGCGGCGCCGCGCAGGGACTTCTCCACGCGGGTGTTGAGCTCGTTCTTGTCCTTCATCCCCCCCACGCGCAGGCCGTAGGCGACGTTCTCGAAGATGCTCTTGGGGAAGGGGTTGGACTTCTGGAACACCATGCCCACGCGGCGGCGCAGGTCCACGACGTCCACGCTGCGGTCGTAGATGTCCATGGAGTCCAGGAGGATGGTCCCGGTGTGGTTGGTGCCCGGGATGAGGTCGTTCATCCGGTTGAGCGTGCGCAGGAAGGTGGACTTGCCGCAGCCGGAGGGGCCGATGAGGGCCGTCACCTGCCGCTCGAGGATGGCCAGGGAAATCTTGCTGATGGCCGTCTTGGTGCCGTAGCGGAGGGTCAGCTCCCGCGCCTCCATCTTCGAGCGCGGGGGAGAGTGCTGGAGGGACATGGCGTACCGTCAGTGGGCGCCGGCGGCCTTGCGGCGCGTGCGCGTCCGGATGATGACCGCGACGAGGTTGAGGGCGAAGGTGAGCAGCAGCAGCACCAGCACCGTCGCATACAGCAGCGGGCGGGTGGCCTCCACGTCCGGGGACTGGGTGGCCAGCACGTACGTGTGGTAGCCCAGGTGCATGAACTGGGAGTTGAGCCTGCTGGGCAGGTCCGGGAGGAAGTAGGCGGCGCCGGTGAAGAGGATGGGGGCCACTTCGCCCGCGCCGCGGGAGATGGCCAGCACGGCGCCGGTGAGGATGCCCGGCAGCGCGCCCGGCAGCACCACCCGCGCCAGCGTCTGGGACTGGGTGGCGCCCAGCGCGAGGCTGGCGGTGCGGTGGTCCATGGGCACCGCGCGCAGCGCCTCCTCCGTGGAGACGATGACCACCGGCAGCGTCAGCACCGCCAGCGTGAGCGACGCCCAGAGGATGCCCGGCTGCGCCCAGTACAGCTCCTCGTGGCCCAGCATGCGGTCCATGCCCTTGCCCACGAAGAGGATGAAGAAGCCCAGTCCGAAGAGGCCGAAGACGATGGACGGCACGCCCGCGAGGTTGACGACGGCCACGCGCACCCAGCGCGCGAAGCGGGAGTTCGGCGGGGCGTACTCGTGCAGGTAGACGGCCGTCAGCACGCCCACCGGCATCACCGCCAGCGTCATCAGCAGGGTGAGGGCCGCGGTGCCGATGATGGCGGGAAAGATGCCGCCGCCCATCATCCCGTCCGAGGGCGGCTGGCTGAGGAACGTCCAGGTGACGTGGCTGGCGCCGTTGGCGATGACGTCCAGGAGGATGAGGGCCAGCATGGCCACCATCAGGAACGCGGCCAGTCCGGTGAGTGAGGTGAGGGCCAGCCCCACCGCGCGGCGCGAGGCGTGTGTCACGAGGCGCTCCCGGTCAGCTTCTTGACGACCCGCTTCGTCCACGTGGAAGCCAGCATGTTGAGGACGAAGGTGAAGAGGAACAGCTGCACGCCGATGAAGAACAGGAGGGAGTAGTGCGTGCTGCCCACCACCACCTCACCCATCTCCGCGGCAATGGTGGCCGACAGCGAGCGCACCGAGTCACCGAGGTTGGCGGAGACGATGGCCGCGTTTCCGGAGGCCATGAGGATGATCATCGTCTCGCCGATGGCGCGGCCGAAGCCCAGCACGCACGCGGCGAGGATGCCGGGGGCCGCGGCGGGGAGCACCACCTTCCAGGCCGTCTCCCAGGGCGTGGCGCCCAGCGCGAGCGACGCCTCGCGGTAGCTGCGCGGTACCGCCGTCAGCGAGTCCTCCGCGACGGTGAAGATGACGGGGACGATGGCCAGCGCCAGGCCCAGGCCGGCCACCACCGCGTTGAGCCGGGTGTTCAGGCCGAGGGTGTCCTGGAGGAAGGTGGCCATCACCATCAGCGCGAAGAAGCCCAGCACCACGGAGGGGATGCCGGCCAGCAGCTCGATGACGGGCTTGAGCAGCTCGCGCAGCCGGCGCGGCGCGAACTCCGCCGCGTACAGCGCGCCGAAGACGCCCACCGGCACGGCCACCAGCATGGAGACGGCGGTGGTCTTCAGCGTGCCGATGAACAGCGGAATCATGCTGACCTTCGGGACGCCCGAGACGGGCTGCCACACGAAGGCCGGCGGGCGGTTCTGACGAACCACCTGCGGCAGGAACATCTTGGAGAGGCTGGCCTCGTGGCGGGCCTCGGCCTCCGTGAAGAGCGCCAGGGCCTCCTTGGCCACGAAGACGAGGATGAGGACGAGGGCGGCGATGCCCGTGAAGGCCATCAGCGTGATGAAGCCCGCGATGGCCTTCTCCCGGAGCTGCCGGCGCCGCGCTTCGGGAGAGAGGCGCGGCACTGGAATGGTTTCCGCGAGACCCTGCTGCATGACCGCCTGTCTATCCATGGTGAGCCAGGGCCTCTCGTGACATTCGTGTGACGGACGCGCTACTTCACGGGGAAGTAGCCGACCTTGTTGACGATGGCCTGCCCCTCGGGGGACAGGGCGAAGTCGATGAAGGCCTTGACCTCGCCGGCCGGCTTGTTGCGCAGGTAGAAGAAGAGGTTGCGCGACAGGGGGTACTTGCCGGACTTGATGTTCTCGGCGCTGGCGGCGATCTCCTCGTTGCCCTGCTTCACCTTCAGCTCCTTGATGCCCTTGGCGTAGGCGGCGCCGCCGTAGCCGATGCCGTACTTCTCCTTGGCGACGGCGTTCACCACCGCGGCGGTGCCGGGCAGCGTCTGGGCGGAGGCGACGTAGTCCTCACCCTTCAGCACGTGCTCCTTCACGAACACATAGGTGCCGGAGGAGTTCTCTCGGGAGTAGACGACGATGGGGGCGTCCGGGCCGCCAACGTCCTTCCAGTTGGTGATGTCGCCCAGGTAGATGTCGCGCAGCTGCTCCACGGTGAGGGAGGTCACCGGGTTGCCCTCGCTGACGTAGAAGGTGACGCCGTCCTTGGCGACGGGGATTTCCACGGCGTCGGCCTTGTACTGGGCGCGCAGCTTGTCCTTCTCCGCGGGCTTGATGTCGCGGCTGGACATGGCGATGTCGGTGGTGCCGTTCTGCAGGGCGGCCATGCCGGTGCCGGAGCCGCCGCCGGTGACCTGCACCTTGGTGGCGGCGTTCTTCTTCATGAACTCCTCGGCCCAGCGCTGCCCGAGGATGACCATGGTGTCCGAGCCCTTGACGGTGACGGTGCCCGCCTGGGCGGCGACCGGAAGGGCCACCATCAGCACCGCGACGAGCGACTTGAGGAAGGTCTTCATGAGTGCGGCATCTCCGAGGTGAGGCAACGTGGCGGAAGTCCCCGGGCCGGTGTGGCGCGGGCCCCGGTGCTCCCGGGGTTCAAAGTTGGGCGCGCTTCTACGGGCCGTCTGTGACCCTCTCGCGGCTTCAACGTGACATTGGCGTAACGAAGTCACCGGGAGTCACTCGGCGGCGGGACTCATGATGCGGTAGCCGACGCCGCGCACCGTCTCCAGCAGGGTGCGCGCGGGGCCCAGCTTGTCGCGCAGGCGCATGACGTGGGTGTCGATGGTGCGCGTCTCCAGGGACGAGGACAGGCCCCAGACCTCCTCGAGGAGCTGCTCGCGCGTCTGCACGCGCCCCAGCCTGGACATCAAGTGTTCGAGCAGGCGGAACTCGAGCGCCGTCAGCGCCACTTCCTTGTCCTCGACATAGAAGCGGTGCGCGGCGACGTCGAGCTTCAGCGGCCCGAGCGCCAGCGGGGCGGCGCGGTCCTGGGTGGGGCCGCTGCGGCGGAGGATGGCCTTGAGGCGCAGCACCAGCTCGCGCACGCTGAAGGGCTTCACCACGTAGTCGTCCGCGCCCACCTCGAAGCCGCGGATGCGGTCCGACTCCTCGCCCTTGGCGGTGAGCATGACGATGAGCACCCCGCGAGAGGAGGCGTTCGCCCGCAGGTGCCGGCACACGTCGATGCCCGACATGTCCGGCAGCATCAGGTCCAGGAGGACGAGCTCGGGGGGACGCTCGCGCGCCGCGGCCAGCGCCGTCTCTCCGGTGAAGGCCAGGTGGGTGCTGAAGCCCGCGCCCCGGAGGTTGAAGTCAATCAGCTCGGCGAGGTCGCGCTCGTCGTCGACGATGAGTACGTGGGACATGGCGGGGTCGCACTGTGCGCGGCCCTGTTTTCACGGGGGTGACGCGTTTGAAACAACTTGGTGAGGTCCAGGAGGCGGCAGCCGGGGAGGGCCCTGTCGGATGGGGCGTGAAGGTGCTCCCAGGTCGGTGTAGATAACCCCACACACGCCCATGGAGCCCCCACAGACACCCCCATCGACTCCACCGATTCCGTCGCTGGCCCCCACGCCCGGCGAGCTGGCGCACGCGCAGAAGCGGGGCGGGCGCTCCGCGCTGCTCGGCCTGGCGCTGGTGGGGGTGGTGGCGCTGACGAGCCCGGTGCTCGGCTACCTGGAGGACGTGCGCAACGCGCGCGAGGAGCTGCTGACCCACCTGTCGAGCACGGCCCGGGTGCAGGCGGAGGCGCTGAGCGTCCACCTGGGGGTGCTGGAGGCGGAGCTGGCGCGCGTGTCGGGGCACCCCTCGCTCTTCCCGGAGGACGGCATCTCCCCGGCGGAGCAGGCGCTGCTGGAGAGCGCCTTCTACCACTCGTCCCTCTTCTCCGAGGGCGTGGCCCTGCTGGGTCCCGACGGCGAGCGGCTGTGGAGCAGCCCTCCGTCGATGTCGCTCGGGGACTCGCCGCTGACGAGCCGGCCATGGTTCCGCCGGATGGTGGACAAGCACGAGCCGGAAATCGACCTGCTCGAGCGCGAGGGCGGGCCGCTGGTGGTGGCGGTGCCGATGATGACGGCGGGGCGGCTGCGCGGGGTGCTCGTGGGCGAGGTGCGGGCCGGCGCGCTGCCCACGCGGACCACCGCGGACACCACGCAGCTGCTGATGGACGCGCGCGGCCGGTTCCTCTTGCCGGCGTCGCAGGGGAGCGGCCCGCCGGAGACGCTGGAGCGGCTGCGGGAGATGGCGCAGAAGCCGGGGCCGCTGGCCCTGGCGGGCACGCAGATTGTCGGCGCGGTGGCGTGGGTGGGGGACAGCGGGCTGCGGCTGCTGGTGCTGGAGGCGGAGACGACCACGGCGGACCTGCGCACGCGCTTCCTGCGGCAGCTCGCCTTCCACATCGTCCTGCTCAGCAGCACGCTGGTGCTGCTCATCCTCCTCCTGCGCCACTCATACCGCTCGCTGCTGGCGGCCGAGGAGCGGCTGCGCCGGCAGGAGACGATGGCGGCGCTGGGCACGGCCGCGGCGCTCATCGCCCACGAGGTGAAGAACGCGCTCAACGGCATCCAGGCGGCGCTGTCCGTGCTGCGGCACACGGCCGCCGGCAGCGAGCTGCCCGTCAAGGCGCTGCGCTCGCAGGTGGAGCGGCTGGGGCACCTGGCGCGCTCGCTGTTGTCCTTCGGCTCGCCCCGGGCCGCGATGCGCCGCTCGTGTGAGCTGCGGCTGCTGGTGCAGGACGCGCTGCAGGCGGTGAGCCTGCTGCCCGAGTCCGAGGCGGTGGAAATCAAGACGGCCCTGACGGAGGGGTTGATGGTGCAGGGGGACGCGGCGCTGCTGGTGTCGGCCATCGACAACCTGGTGCGCAACGCGGTGGAGGCGGGCGCGGTGGCGCGTGACACGGGCCTGCGGCCCGCGCCGTGGGTGTCGGTGACGTTGACGCGGGAGGACAACATGGGCGTGCTGGTGGTGGAGGACAACGCGGGGGGCGTGGACCCGACACTGGAGCCCCGGCTGTGGGAGCCGTTCGCCACGGGGCGGGCGAAGGGCATCGGCCTGGGGTTGCCCATGGCCCGTGCCTCCGTGGAAGCTCACGGTGGAAGCCTGACCTATCAGCGCCGTCCGCAGGGCAGCCGCTTCATGTTGCGGCTCCCGCTGGAGCGAAGCCCATGAGTACGCACCTGCTGCTGGTGGACGACGACCGCACCTTCGCCGCGCTGGCCGCGTCCGTGCTGCGCCAGGAGGGCTTCCGGGTGACGATGGCCCACTCGCTCCACGACGCGCGCGCGGCGCTGGCCCGCGAGGCGCCGGACGTGGTGGTGCTGGACCGCCGCCTGCCGGACGGGGACGGCATCAGCTTCCTGCCGGAGTTGCGCACCCAGTTCCCGGACACCGCCGTGCTGCTGGTGACGGCGCACGGCGACATCGCCAGCGCGGTGGAGGCCATCAAGGCGGGCGCGCGCGACTACCTCTCCAAGCCGGTGGAGCTGGACGACCTGGTGCTGCGCGCGCGCCGGGCCGCGGAGAACCTCCAGCTGCACGAGCGGCTGCGGCAGGCGGAGAGCGAGCTGGGCGGACGGCGCCGGCTGCTGCGCCCGCGCTCGTCCTCCATGGCCGCCTCGCTGCAGATGCTGGAGCGCATCGCCACGTCGCCGCGCAGCACGGTGCTGCTGCTGGGGGAGACGGGCGTGGGCAAGGAAGTGCTCGCGCGGCACCTGCACGCGCTGCAGTCGGGGCAGGGGCCCTTCGTCCACATCAACTGCGCCGCGCTGCCGGCCACCATGGTGGAGAGCGAGCTGTTCGGCCACGAGCGAGGGGCCTTCACCGACGCGCGCGTGGCCCGGCGCGGACTGGTGGAGGTGGCCAACAACGGCGTGCTCTTCCTCGACGAGGTGGGCGAGCTGCCGCTCGGGCTCCAGGCGAAGCTGCTCACCTTCCTGGACCAGGGGGCCTTCCGCCGGCTGGGCGGTACCGCCGAGCTGCACAGCACCGCGCGCATCGTCGCGGCCACCAACCGCGACCTCACCCGCGAGGTGGCCGAGGGGCGCTTCCGCGAGGACCTCTACTTCCGGCTGAGCGTCTTCCGGGTGGACATCCCGCCCCTTCGCGAACGGCGCGAGGACGTGCTGCCCATGGCCGAGTCGCTGGTGGGGGAGCTGTGCGCCGAGCTGGGCCGCCGGCCGGTGGGCTTCTCGCCCGCCGCCCGCAGACGGCTGGAGACCTACCCCTTCCCGGGCAACGTGCGCGAGCTGCGCAACGTGCTGGAGCGCGCGCTGGTGCTGGAGCCGGGGCCCGCCCTGGAGCTGCAGTCGCTGGAGCCACGGGGCGCCACCGGGCCGGCCGCGCCGGACCCGGACGCCTTCGTGGTGCCGGGCCCGCCCCGCCCGCTGGAAGAGGTGGAGCGGCTCTACGCCCGCCACGTGCTCGCTCGCATGGAGGGCCGGAGGATGGAAGCCGCCAAGGCGCTCGGCCTCTCGTATCCCACCTTCCTCCGCCGCCTGGGCGAAGAGTAGGCATTCAAGATTCTTTAAGCCCCCCGGCGCGGGGACTTCAAAAGCCTTTCATCTTCACCTCTCCGTCACACGGCTGACGGCGCCTCTCCCTCTGGGACACATCGCGGCACGCATGTTGCTCAGGCACCGGGGCACTGCGTGCGCCAGGTCATGGCGCCCTCTCGTGGAGGTGTGATGGAGAAGGCGAAGAATCCTGGGAAGGCGATGACTCCGTGGCAGGTGCTCGCCACGGACCTGCCTGCATCCCTGGTGGTCTTTCTGGTGGCGTTGCCCCTGTGCATGGGCATCGCTCTCGCGTCCGGTGCCCCCATCCTGTCCGGCCTGATTGCCGGCGTCGTGGGCGGCGTGGTGGTGGGTCTGTTCGGTGGCGCGCCGCTGCAGGTGAGCGGTCCCGCGGCCGGTCTGGCCGTGATGGTGTTCGGCTTCATCCAGACGCTGGGGCTGGCCGCGACGTGCGCGGCGGTGGCCGCGGCCGGCGTGCTGCAGATGATTTTCGGCGGGCTGAAGGTGGCTCGCGCGGCGCTGGCCATCTCGCCCGCCGTCATTCACGGCATGTTGGCGGGCATCGGCATCCTCATCGTCCTGGGCCAGCTGCACATCGTCCTGGGCGGCGCTCCGCAGTCGAGCGCGTGGCAGAACATCAAGGAGCTGCCGGGGCAGATCGCCAACCTGCATGGGGCGGCGACGCTGCTGGGCCTGCTGACCATCGGCATCCTGGTGGTGTGGCAGGTCATTCCGGTGAAGAAGCTCAAGGCCATTCCGGGCCCGCTGGTGGCCGTGCTGGGCGCCACCGCGGTGGCGGCGCTGTGGGGCGCGGACGTGGCGCGCGTGGACCTGCCGGACAACGTGTTCGCCAGCTTCCAGGCCCCGAAGCTGCCGGAGAACTGGGGCCCGTTCGCGGCCGCGGTCCTCTCACTGGCGCTGGTGGCCAGCGCCGAGTCGCTGCTGTGCGCGGTGGCCACGGACAAGATGCACACGGGCCCGCGCGCCAACCTGGACCGCGAGCTGTTCGCGCAGGGCATGGCGAACACGGTGTCCGGGCTCGCCGGCGGCCTGCCCATCACCGGCGTCATCGTGCGCAGCGCGGCGAACACCGCGGCCGGCGCGAAGACGCGCGCCTCGGCCGTCCTGCACGGCGTGTGGCTGCTCCTGTTCGTCACGCTGCTGGGCTCCGTCGCGCGGCTGGTGCCGCTGACGGTGCTGGCGGGCCTGCTGGTCGTCGTGGGCGTGAAGCTGGTGAACATGCACCACATCCGCGAGCTGAACCGCCGCGGTGAGCTGGTCGTCTACCTCGTCACGGTGGGCGGCGTCGTCGGCATCAACCTGCTGGCGGGCATCGGCCTCGGCCTGCTGGTGGCGATGCTGCGCCTCCTGTGGCACCTGGGCAGCGTCAAGGTGGACGTGCGCCAGGCGGGTGAGACGTACCAGGTCCGCGTGTCGGGCGCGCTCACCTTCGTGGGCGTCCCCAAGCTGTCCACGGCGCTGGCGCAGGTGCCGGCGGGCTCGAAGGTGGAGCTGGACCTCTCGCTGGAGACGCTGGACCACTCCGGCCACGAGGCGCTGGAGAGCTGGGCCGACACCCACCGCAAGACGGGTGGCACGGTCTACATGGAGTCGCTCGAGGACATCTGGAGCCGCAGTGGAACCCGTAGGACGTCCGGCGCGGTGCTGGGCGCGCAGGTCTCGTCCAACAATCTCGTTTCGGGAGGTGCGCAGTGAAGAAGCTCATCCGTGGTCTGCTTGATTTCCAGCTCAACGCGCGTCCGGGTTACCGGGACGTGTTCACGAAGCTCGCCAAGGGTCAGTCTCCGGACTGCCTGTTCATCTCGTGCGCCGACAGCCGCGTGGTGCCCAACCTGCTCGTGTCCACGGACCCGGGCGACCTGTTCGTGGTGCGCAACGTGGGCAACCTCGTGCCGCCGTCGGACGCCCACGGCCACTCCACGGGTGACCAGTCCGAGCCCGCGGCGCTGGAGTTCTCGCTGAAGCACCTGCCGGTGGAGGACATCGTCGTGTGCGGCCACTCCAGCTGCGGCGCGATGAAGGCCGTGCTGGCGGGCGGCGTGGGCCCGGAGACGCCGAACCTGGCGCACTGGCTCACGCACGGCCAGGCCGCCCTGCGCACCCTGCGCGACGGCAGCACCGTGGGCGAGGGGCTGCCCGAGTACGACCGGCTGTCGCAGCTCAACGTCCTGCAGCAGCTGGAGCACATCAAGACGTACCCCCTCGTGAAGGAGCGGCTCGAGGCGGGCACCATCCGCCTGCACGCGTGGTGGTTCGACATCGCCGCGGCCCAGGTCCACGCCTGGCGTCCGGCGCTGGGCCGCTTCGTCCCCATGGACGAGCTGGTGGGTGAGGCGCTGCTGCGGGAGCTGGGCGGCGCGCCGGCCCCGGGCGGCGACGAGCACACGCACAATGGCGTCACGCTGCGGCTGACCGCGGCGGCTGGCGGACGCTGAACAAAAGGAAGCAGGCAGGCGAGGGGGCGGCGGAATACGCCGCCCTCTCTTGTTGGAAAAAGCCCCCGGGAGAGGAAGGATGGGAGCGTCCTTGCGATGACTCCCTTCCTCTTCACGCTCGTCGTCCTGTGCATCTCCATGGGAGCGGGGCTGGTGGGCTCGCTGCTGGGTATCGGCGGCGGGCTCATCCTCATCCCCGTGCTCACGCTGGGGCTGGGGGTGGACATCCGCTACGCGGTCGGGGCGTCCATCATCTCCGTCATCGCCACCTCCAGCGGGGCGGCGGCCGCGTACGTCCGGGAGCGGATGGCCAACATGCGCGTGGCCATGTTCCTGGAGCTGGCCACCACCGCGGGGGCGCTCTCCGGGGCGTTCCTCTCCGGGCTCGTGGGCGGGCGCGGGGTGTACCTCGTCTTCGGCGCCGTCATGGCGTACTCGGCGCTGGTCATGCTCAAGCGCATGGGCGCGCGCGAGGAGGCGCCGGTGCCCGCGGACGCGCTGGCGGACCGGCTGGGGCTGCACGGCAGCTACTGGGATGAGGCCCTGGGCCGCGAGGTGCCCTACCGCGTCACCCGGCCGGTGGCGGGGCTGGGATTGATGTACGTGGCGGGCACGGTGAGCGGGCTGCTGGGCATCGGCTCGGGGGCGCTGAAGGTGCCGGCCATGGACCTGGCCATGCGGCTGCCGCTGAAGGTGTCCACGGCCACCAGCAACTTCATGATTGGCGTGACGGCGGCGGCCAGCGCGGGCGTGTACTTCGCGCGCGGGCAGATAGACCCCTTCATCGCCGGCCCGGTGTGCGTGGGCGTCACGCTGGGCGCGTGGCTGGGCTCGCGGCACCTGATGGGGCGGGTGAACAACACCTGGCTGCGCGGCCTCTTCGTGGTCGTGCTGCTGTGGGTGGCCTGGGAGATGCTGCGCAAGGGGTGGGTGTCATGAGCGGGGAGCGGGAGCCGGTGTCGCGCGAGGAGTCCTCCACGGTGGCGGCGGTGCAGGAGGAGGCGGAGGCCGTCGCGCTCGTCCCGGAGCTGCTCATCAGCGACCTCTTGCGCTACGGCGTGCTCCTGAGCCTGTCGCTGGTGACGCTGGGCACGCTGGTGACGTTCCTCCGCCACCCGGACTACCTCGTCTCGTCGGAGGCGCTGCAGCGGCTCACGGCGCCGCACCCGGTGCCGCACGGCCTGCGGGACGTGGTGGTGGGGGCCATGGCCGCGCGCGGGCAGTCCTTCGTCATGGCGGGGCTGCTGGTGATGATGGCGGTGCCGGTGATGCGGGTGGGCCTGTCGCTGCTCATCTTCCGGCAGCAGCGAGACACCGTCTACGTGGCCATCACCACCGCGGTGCTGGCCCTGCTGGGCCTGTCCTTCCTCCTCGGCGCGGCGGAGTAGCGCCTCAGCGCCGCGAGTCTCCGGGGCGGCGGATGGGCCGGCCCGGGCTGGCCCACCACGTGAGCGTGTAGCCACCGCCCGACAGCGGCCTCAGGGCCAGGGCCATGCCCTTGCGCAGCTTGTCGGGCAGCTCCTCGCCCTCCAGCGCGAGCGCGCCGGCGCGCTCCAGGGACGGGTTGTGCCCCACCAGCGCCCAGCCCGGCCCCAGCTGGCGGGCCAGCTTGAGGATGCGCTTGTGCGCGCCCTTCCTGGGAAGCAGGGCGGGGTGGACCTCCACGCTGGACAGGCCGAAGGCCTCGGCCAGCAGCTCCGCCGTCTGCACGGCGCGCACCAGCGGGCTGGTGACGATGCCCGTCAGCGGCGTGAGGCGCGCCAGCCTGCGCGCGTGGTGGCGGAAGGCGGCGCGGCCCTCGGAGGTGAGGGCCCGGGCCTCGTCGCCCAGGACGTGCGAGTCCTCGGCCACGGCGTGGCGGACGAGCAGCAACGGCAGTTCGCGGGGGGACATCATGGCGGCGGTGAATCACACCGCCCGGCGCCGCGCGCAAGCAACGGCACGGCGACAATGGCCAGATGCGAACGGCTACCCGTCCAGGTCGGTGACCGAGTCCATCGGCAGCGGGGTGGCGTCCGTCACGGTGCCGTCCATGTCCGTGGGCAGGCTGCCGGGGTCCACTTCCGGAGGCGGCCGGGCCCCATCGAGCGGGGCGGCGAGGCTGTTGCGCGAGGTGGCGCCGGGCGGCGGGCGCAGCACGGGGCCCACCGGCGGGGGCAGGCCGGAGTGGCGGCGCGCGGCCTCCAGCAGCGCGTTGTGGTGGCGGTAGCGCGCCTCCACCAGCTTGTGGATGAGCAGCGGGCCGCCGGGCACGCGGCGCGCGGTGAGCGCCTGGGTGGCCTTGCGCACCGGGTAGCGCACGCGGCGGATCTGCACCCGCCAGCCCTTGGGCGTGAAGGTGAAGACGCCGTAGGCGGGGCGCAAATCCCCGTCGCGGGGAATGCCGGCGCTGGCCACGTCGGCGATGAGCATGCGGCCCACGCGGCGGCGGTAGGGGAAGTGCAGGTGCCCGAAGGCGCACGCGGCCGCGTCCAGGTGGCTGAAGAAGCGGCGCACCGCCACGTCATCCAGCGTGGGGTCCAGCGACTCCTCGAGGTTGCGCGGGTTGGCGTGGCAGACGAAGAGGTCCTGTCCCTTGCGCGGCGTGTAGCGCACGGAGAAGGGCAGGGCGCCCAGCTTCTCCAGCAGCGCGGCACCCAATTGGTCCCGCGTCCAGCGCAGCAGCTCCGTCTTCCAGTGGTCCCGCTCGCGGTAGGCCCCGCCCAGGTAGTTGCCCGCGAGGTAGCAGTCGGTGTTGCCCATCAGCACCGAGTCGCAGCGGTCGAAGAGGAGGTCCACCGTCTCGCGCGGGTGGGCGCCGCGCAGCGCGAGGTCTCCCGCCGCGACGATGTAGTCGGGCGCCACCGAGCGAGTGATGTCCTCGAGGACGGCCTCGCAGGCAGGAAGATTGCCGTGGATGTCCGCGAGGATGGCGACCCGCATGGTCGCCCCATCCTATCCCGTTGCCGCCTTCGCGGCAGTGGCCTGGGGTAGAAAAATGGTGAAGGTGCTGCCCACGTTCGGCTGGCTCTCCACCCGGACTTCCCCGTTCATGGCCTGGAGCAGGTGCTTGACGATGGAAAGCCCCAGCCCCGTACCGCCCATGTCCCGGCTGCGACCCTTGTCCACCCGGTAGAAGCGCTCGAAAATACGGGAGAGGTGCTTGGGCTCGATGCCCAGGCCGGTGTCCTTCACCCGCACCACGCACCGGCCGTCCTCGCACGCGCCGTATACGTCCACCCGCCCGCCGGCCGGCGTGTACTTCACCGCGTTGTCCAGCAGGTTGAGGAGCACCTGCTCCACCGCGCGTGAATCTCCCACCGCCCGCAGGTCCGGTGGGACGTGCAGTGAAACGACCTGGTTCTTCCCCTCGGCCTTGGGACGCACCGTGTCGGCGGCCCGGGCGGCGGAATCCGCCAGGGACACGTCGGTGAGCGTCAGGCGCACCTCTCGAGACTCCAGGCGCGACAGCTCCAGCAGTTCCTCCACCAGCTCGGACAGCCGCTCGGACTGACGATGGATGATTTCCACCATCTTCGGCGCCATGACGCGGTCATTGAGGGCGCCGCCCTGGAGTGTCTCCGCGTAGCCGCGGATGGCGGTAATCGGCGTGCGCAGCTCGTGGGACACGTTGGCCACGAAGTCCTTGCGCACCTTCTCCAGACGGCGCAGCTCGGTGACGTCGTGGAAGACGGCGGCGCTGCCCGGCAAGTCCCGGCCCAGCGGCGTCACCCGGATGGCGAGCGTGCGGGGGAACAGGCCCTCCAGCGTCAGCTCCAGCCGCGTGGAGGCGCCCTCGCGGCAGGCGCGCATGACGGCGTCGTTGAGGACGTCGTCACGCACGAGCGCCAGCGGGCGCTGGCCGATGATGGTGCCGGCGGCGGGCTGGAGCAGCTCGCGGAGCGCGTCGTTGTGGCGCACCACGGTGCCCTCGGCGTCCGTCACCCAGATGCCCTCGGCCATGCCGTCCAGCACGGCGGTGAGGGTGCGCGCCTCCTGCGTGAGGACGGCGTTGCGCTCGGTGAGGCGGGTGTGGAGCGTGTCGATGGCGCCCTCGAGGGAGGCCACCTCCTCCAGCCGCTCCGGGTCCGGCGCCGGCGCGCCCAGGCCGCCCTCGGCGCGGCCGCGCGTGTGGCGGGCCAGCGTGTCGAGCTGCCGCTGGAGGGCGCCGCGGCTGACCCCCAGGGCCATGAGCGAGCCCGCGAGGGTGACGAGCGCGGCGGCCAGCGCGGCGCCGGGCGTGTCCAGCACGGCGACGAGCACCGCCACCACGGCGGCCGGCATCAGCAGGGGCAGCAGAGTGGAGCGCAGGGGCATGGCGGGCTCTACTGCTGCGGGCTGAGCTTGTAGCCCACGCCGCGCACCGTCTCGATGATGTCGCCCGCGGGGCCCAGCTTCTCGCGCAGCCGCTTGATGTGGGTGTCCACGGTGCGGGTGTGGATCTCCGCCTGGATGCCCCACACGTCGGACAGGAGCACCTCACGCGTCTGCACGCGGTCGCTGCGCTCCAGGAGCGTGCGCAAGAGGCGGAACTCCAGGGCGGTGAGCACGATTTCCTCGCCCTTCACGCGCACCTGGTGGCGCGAGGTGTCCAGGGAGATGTCCCCGGCGGACAGCACCGCCGCCGGGCCTTCCTCCGCGTCCGAGCGGCGCAGCACCGCCTTGACGCGCAGGAGGAGCTCGCGGACGGAGAAGGGCTTCACGACGTAGTCGTCCGCGCCGAGCTCCAGGCCCTGGACACGGTCGGACTCCTGGCCCTTGGCGCTGACGATGATGACGGCCGTCTTGCGCAGCTCCGGGTCTTGCTTGAGCATCCGCAGGACCTCGCCGCCCGCGATGTCCGGCAGCATCAGGTCCAGCAGCACCAGGTCCGGCGGCTGCGCCCGGGCCTTGGCCATGCCGCCCGCGCCGGTGTTCGCCGTCTCCGTTTCGAAGCCCGCGGCCCGCAGGTTGTATTCGACGAGGCCGGCGAGGTCCTGCTCGTCCTCGATGATCAGGATGCGCGACATGGATGGAGTCCTCTCGATGTCCAGTCCGCCCGGGGAGGGCCGGGCGGCTCACAATCCTCGTCGGTCAGTGCCCGGGACGCGGCGGCGCGCGCCGCGGGGTTCCCGGCATTGACCGCTGGGAGATAGTTGTCCGCCACGCGCCCGGCGCTCAGGCGCGGGCGGGGTGCCGGGTGCGTCGGGTCGGGCCGCGAGAGGACGGGCAGGGGCTCGGAGGGACGCGTCCGCCCCGGGAGGCCACCGAGGCCCACCACCGGAAAGAGGACCGCCCCGCGCGACCAACACTGCTGCCCGTGCATCAAATCGACCCTATCAAAGCGTTATTCGGAGGATCCACGAAGGGCACGCCACGGCGCGTGACGGAGGGGTGACATCTTCGTGGCGGCGTTGGAACCGGGCGTGTTGACGGTCGAGGGCCCGCCCTCTATGTTGCCCGCCCCTTTTGCTGGAAGTTACGTAAATGCGCGTAAAGATTGAACAAATCAAGGAGACGGGGCTGCAGCTCAACGAGCCCATCGGTCTCGGCCTGCTCGGTGACGTGCTGGGCGGAGCGGCGTCCGGCGAGGACACCGGCTTCCGGCCCACGAAGCCGTCCACCCTGAAGGCGTCGCTGCGCAAGGTGAGCGGCGGGGTGCTGCTGGAGGGCCAGTTCACGGCCCACGTGGCCAGCGAGTGCAAGCGCTGCCTCGGCCCCCTGGAGCTGAACGTGCCGGTGTCCTTCACGCTCAACCTCGTGCCGGAGTCGCTGGTCACCGGGGAGGACTACCTGAAGGACGGCGACACCGAGGGCTCCATGGAGAAGAAGGAGCACGTGCAGGGCGAGTCCGGCGGCTCCTTCAAGCTGGAGGACGCGGACGAGGAGGTCTTCGACGGGAAGACCATCGACCTGGACCCCATCGTGCGCGAGCAGCTGCTGCTGGCCCTGCCGATGAGCGCGGTCTGCCGTGAGGACTGCAAGGGCCTGTGCCCGCAGTGCGGCATCAACCGCAACGAGGCGAAGTGCAACTGCGACGTGAAGCCGGTGGATCCGCGCCTGGCGCCGCTGAAGAACATCAAGCTCAGCAACTGATGCCGGGCTGCGGACCCGGCCGCGCCGAAGGAGGGCGGGGCCGGAAACGACAAGGGCCGCGACCTCCGGAAGTGGAGGCGCGGCCCTGGTGCTTTCAGGTGCTGAAAGGCGGCGTCAGGCCTGGGCCTGGGGAACCACCTCACGGCCCTTGTAGTGGCCGCAGGCGCTGCAGGCGCGGTGAGGCATCACCGGCTCCTTGCAGTTCGGGCACTTGGACACCTGCACGGCGCTGCGCAGGTTGTTGTTGGCCGCGCGGCGGCGGTCGCGACGCATCTTGGAAGTACGCTTCTTGGGGACACCCACGGCTCACCTCTATATCGACGCCAACCCGGAGCGGCGGAACCGGCCGGATCGGTTGAGTCCAATGTCTCAAGCGCTGTGCCGGGGTCCCCGGCGTCCTGCGCAACACTCTCTGAACCACACCGGACCGGAGCGGTCGCACGAAGGCTCCCGTACTCCATGTCCGGCTTCGGAAGGCGGCGGACCCTAGCGGCTCGGCGCCTCCGAGTCAATGCACCATTACGTGCACAGAACGCACTATCGAGTGCGATCTGGGCAGGTCGCGGGCTGATACCACATGGCGGTACCTCCCGGGGGCGCGGGGTGACAACGCCCGGAGGGGAAAGCCCATTTCTTCCACTTCTCGGGTGGTTAACGCGCCAAGAGGGGACCGCCACCAGCCAGGGCAGCCAGTCGTTGCCCGCCTGGGGGCTTCCTGGTCTGCTCCGCCGCCGCCATGCCCCACCTGTCGGGGCAGGTTGGAAACCCTCCCTGATGGAACGCGGGCACACACGGAGCTGGCGGGAATGAGGCTGGTGCTGGATGCCATGGGCGGCGATCACGCCCCGGGGGCCCCGGTGGAGGGGGCGCTGCTCTTCGCCCGGGCGCACCCCGACCACGAGGTGCTCCTGGTCGGCGACCGCGAGCGCATGGTCCCCCTGCTGGGGCGCGGCCGGCCGCCGTCCAACCTCCACCTCCACCACGCCTCGGAGGTGGTGGAGATGGATGACCACGCCTCCTCGGCCTTCCGCCGCAAGCGCGACTCGTCCCTGCGGGTGGGCTTCGAGCTGGTGCGGGACGGGAAGGCGGACGCGCTGGTGTCCGCGGGCAACTCCGGCGCCGTCATGGCGGGTGGGCTGCTGACGCTGGGGCGGCTGCCCGGGGTGGAGCGGCCGGCCATCGCCACGCTCTTCCCCGCCCTCAAGGGAGGTGGCCGCTGCCTGCTCCTGGACGCGGGGGCCAACGTGGACTGCCGCCCCACGCACCTGGCCCAGTTCGGCGTCATGGGCGAGGCGTACGTGCGCTCCCGCCTGGGCGTGGCCCGGCCCCGGGTGGCGGTGCTCTCCAATGGAGAGGAGGCCTCCAAGGGCACGCCGCTGACGCGCGAGGCCAGTGAGCTGCTGCGCCGCTCCGACCTGGACTTCGTGGGCTACGTGGAGGGCAAGGACCTCTTCTCCGGCGACGTGCAGGTGGTCGTCACCGACGGCTTCACCGGCAACATCGTCCTCAAGACGTCCGAGGGCGTGGGCATGGGCGTCATCGGCCTGCTGCGGCAGGCCATCGAGAAGCGGGGAGGGCTGCCGGAGAAGCTGGGGGCGCTGCTGCTCCAGCCCGCGCTGGCGGGACTTCGTCGGGTAGTGGACTACGCGGAGTACGGCGGCGCCCCCCTGCTGGGCATCCAGGGCGTCGGCATCGTGGCGCATGGCCGCTCCACGCCGCGGGCCCTCTACAACGCGCTGGGCGCCGCCCTGGCCACGGCCCGGGGCGGACTGCAGGAAGAGCTGACGCGATGCATTGAGCGGGCCAGTGTCTGGCTCCCTACCCACCAGAAGGGAAAAAAGGCGACAGACGAGGCCGTTTCCGATTAGAGAGGCGCCCCCGGGCGTTGGGTTCCGACGGACGAAATCTCCCTCTGGAGAACCCTCGTGGCATGTACGCAGATCATCGGAACCGGCTCCTATGCCCCCTCCCGGGTCATCACCAACCAGGAGCTGGAGCAACGCGTCGAGACGTCGGACGCCTGGATTCGTGAGCGCACCGGCATCCAGGAGCGGCGGCAGGCCGCCCCGGACGAGGCCACCAGCGACATGGCGGTGCAGGCGGCCCGGCGCGCGCTGGACATGGCCGGCGTGGCCCCGGAAGAGCTGGACCTCATCGTCGTGGGCACCATCACCGCGGACATGCCCATGCCGTCGTGCGCGGCCTTCGTGCAGGCGAAGCTGGGCGCGCGGCGGGCCTTCGCGTTCGACGTGGGCGCCGCGTGCGCCGGCTCCCTCTACGCCATGAGCGTGGCGGACCAGTTCGTGCGCTCCGGGCAGGTGCGGCGGGCGCTCGTCATCGGCGCGGAGCTGCTCACCCGGGTGGTGGACTGGGAGGACCGCAACACCAGCGTCCTCTTCGGAGACGGGGCGGGCGCCATGGTGCTCTCGCCGTCGCCCACGCCGGAGGACGGGCGGGGCATCCTCTCCACGCACCTGCACTCGGACGGGACGCTGGCGGAGCTGCTCACCATCCCCGGCGGCGGCTCGCGCACGCCCATGACGGAGGAGGCGGTGCGGGCGAAGCTGAACACGCTCAAGATGAACGGGCGCGAGGTCTTCCGCGTCGCGGTGCGCTCGCTGGTGGAGGCCACCCAGGAGGCGCTGGCGGCGCACGGGCTGACGCCGGGGCAGGTGGACCACGTCATCGCCCACCAGGCCAACGCCCGCATCCTGGAGGCCGCGCTGGAGCGGCTGGAGATTCCCCGAGACAAGTGCTGGCTGAACCTGCACAAGTACGGCAACACGTCGTCGGCGTCGCTGCCCATGACGCTGGACGAGGCGCATCGCGCCGGAAGGCTGAAGCGCGGAGACGTCATCGCGATGATGGCCATCGGCGCGGGCATGACGTGGGGCAGCGCGGTGGTGCGCTGGTAGGGCAGCAGCAACCGAAAATTTCAGGAGGCGGAGACCCACATGGCGAAGGTCGCGTTCGTGTTCCCCGGGCAGGGCAGCCAGGCCGTGGGGATGGGCAAGGACCTCTACGAGAAGTTCCCCGAGGCCCGGGCCGTCTTCGAGGCCGTGGACGAGGCGCTGGGGGAGAAGCTCTCCACCCTCTGCTTCGAGGGGCCCGAGGACGCCCTGAAGCTGACGGCCAACACCCAGCCGGCCATCCTCACCGTGTCGGTGGCGGCCCACGCCGTCTTCTCCAAGCGCGGCCCGGCGCCGGCCTTCGTGGCGGGGCACTCGCTGGGCGAGTACTCCGCGCTGGTGGCCGCCGGCGCCATGGCCCTGGGCGACGCGGCCCGGGCGGTGCGCGCGCGCGGCACCTTCATGCAGGAGGCGGTGCCCGCGGGCGTGGGCGCCATGGCCGCGATTCTCGGCCTGGAGCCCCAGAAGGTGAAGGCGGCCTGCGACGCGGCGGCCGAGGGGCAGGTGGTGGCCCCCGCCAACTACAACTCGCCCGAGCAGACGGTCATCGCCGGCAACGCGCAGGCGGTGGAGCGCGCCGGGGCGAAGTGCAAGGAGGCCGGCGCCAAGCGCGTCATGCCCCTGCCCGTGTCCGCCCCCTTCCACTGCGGCCTCATGGACCCGGTGAAGCCGCGGCTGGCCGAGGTGCTGGGCCGGGTGTCCATCCAGGCGCCCTCCGTGCCGGTGGTCACCAACGTGGAGGCCCGCCCCAACTCGGACGCCTCGCGGGTGGTGCCGCTCCTCTTGGAGCAGGTCAGCTCGCCGGTGCGCTGGATTGAGTGCGTGGAGGCGCTGAAGGCCGAGGGCGTCACACGGGTGGTGGAGCTGGGGCCGGGCAAGGTGCTGTGCGGCCTGGTCAAGCGCATCACCAAGGACATCGAGACGTTCAACGTGGAGGACGCCGCGGGCCTGGAGAAGGTCCTCGCGGCGCTGGGGTGAACGCAATGAGCGGCTTCAAGGACAAGGTGGTGCTGGTGACGGGTGGCTCGCGCGGCATCGGCCGGGCGTGCGCGCTGGCCTTCGCGAAGGCGGGCGCGTCCACCGTGGTCATCAGCTACGCGGGCAACGAGGCGGCGGCCCAGGAGACGGTGGGCATGCTCCAGGCGGCCGGCGCCAAGGCGGAGGCCCTCAAGTTCGACGTGGCGGACACCGCCGCGTGCTCCAGCGCCGTGGAGGGCATCGTCAAGACGCACGGCCGGCTGGACGTGCTCGTCAACAACGCGGGCGTGGCCGTGGACGGCCTCGTCATGCGGGTGAAGGACGAGGACTGGGACAAGCAGCTGGACACCAACCTCAAGGGCGCCTTCGCCCTCATCCGCGCCGCCAGCCGCCCCATGATGAAGCAGCGGGGCGGGGCCATCATCAACATCAGCTCCGTGGTGGGCGAGATGGGGAATGGTGGACAGGTGGCCTACTCGGCCTCCAAGGCGGGGCTCATCGGCCTGACGAAGTCCGTGGCCAAGGAGCTGGCCAGCCGGAACATCCGGGTCAACGCCGTCACCCCCGGCTTCATCGGGACGGACATGGTCAGCCACCTCGATGACGAGCTGCGCCAGAAGATGCTGGGGGGCATTCCCCTGGGCCGGCTCGGCAACCCGGAGGAGGTGGCCGGGGCCGTCCTCTTCCTCGCCAGCGACGCCGCGTCCTACATCACCGGGGAGTCCCTGAAGGTCAACGGCGGCATGTACATGTAACCCAAGGTTGGATTGCCGCCGGGCGTGGGATATACCGCGCCGGCTTTCGAATAGGCCCCGGGAAGGTGCCGGGGTCCAATCTGGTTTTTGGAGGGTTCTACACTTATGTCGACGTCAGCCATTGAGACCAAGGTCAAGTCCATCATCGCCGACCAGCTCGGGGTGGGAGAGGACGAGATCAAGCCCGAGTCCTCCTTCATCGAGGACCTTGGCGCGGACAGCCTCGACATCGTGGAGCTCGTGATGGCGATGGAGGAGGAGTTCGAGGTCGAGATTCCCGACGAGGAGGCCGAGAACATCAAGACCGTCGGCGACGCCATCAACTACATCAACACCCACAAGAAGTAGGCAGCACCAGGGCGTGCCGGGGTGCGGGGTGACGCCGCGTGATGCGTGGCGTCCCCGGTGTCCCCTGAGGCGCCAGCGGAGAGGATCGTGTCGAACCGTCGAGTCGTCGTCACCGGTACCGGGATCATCTCGGCACTGGGAACTGGAACCGAGAAGAACTGGCAGGCGATGCTCGCCGGCAAGTCGGGCATTGGTCTGGTGTCGCGCTTCGACCCGGGAAAAATCGACGCGCGCATCGCTGGCGAGGTGAAGGACTTCGAGCCGGAGCAGTTCATCGACAGGCGCGAAGTGCGCCGGATGGACCTGTACGCCCAGTACGCCCTGGCCGCCGCGGAGATGGCGGTCAAGGAGTCGGGGCTGCCCATCGGCCCGGATGCGCCCCACGGCTACGCGCCGGAGAAGGTGGGCGTCATCGTGGGCTCGGGCATCGGTGGCATCTCCTCGCTCGAGGAGCAGCACCGCAAGGGCCTGGAGAAGGGGTTCGACCGTCTGTCGCCCTTCTTCATCATCCAGATGATCGTCAACATGGCGCCCGGCCTCATCTCCATGCGGTACAACTGCAAGGGCCCCAACTGGGCCCCGGTGTCCGCATGCGCCACCAGCGCCCACGCCATTGGCGAGGCCTGGAAGTCCATCAAGCTGGGCGAGACGGACGCGGCCATCGCCGGCGGCGCCGAGGCGGCCATCACCCCGCTGGGGCTGGGTGGCTTCTCGGTGATGAAGGCGCTGTCCACGCGCAATGATGACCCGGCCGGCGCCAGCCGTCCCTTCGACAAGGACCGTGACGGCTTCGTCATGGGCGAGGGCGCGGGCATGCTGGTGCTGGAGGAGATGGAGGCCGCGAAGAAGCGCGGCGCCAAGATCCTCGCGGAGCTGGTGGGCTACGGGGCCAACTCGGACGCCTACCACGTCACCCAGCCGGCGCCCGAGGGCGAGGGCGCGGCGCGCTGCATGCGGCTCGCGCTCCAGTCCGCGGGGATGAACCCGGAGGAGGTGGGCTACATCAACGCCCACGGCACCTCCACCCCGTTCAACGACGCGAACGAGACCAAGGCCATCAAGGCGGTGTTCGGCGACCACGCGCGCAAGCTCGCGGTGTCGTCCACCAAGTCCATGACGGGCCACATGCTCGGCGCGGCCGGTGGCGCGGAGGGCGTGGTGAGCGCGCTGGTGCTGTCGCGCAACATGCTGCCGCCCACCATCAACCAGCAGACGCCGGACCCGGACTGCGACCTGGACTACGTGCCCAACCAGGCGCGCGAGGCCCGGGTGAACGCGGTCATGAGCAACTCGTTCGGCTTTGGCGGCACCAACGCGGTGCTGCTGTTCAAGCGGTTCTAGGCCTCGGCCGGAACCGGCATCAGGGAGGCCCGCGTGAAGATCATTCTGGCATCCGACCACGCGGGCCTCGAGCTCCGCCAGGAGCTCGTCGCCGCGCTGAAGGAGCGGGGCGTGGCCCACGACGACGTGGGCCCCGTCACGCGGGACTCGGTGGACTACCCGGACTTCGCCAGGCGGGTGGCGCGCGCGGTGGCGGACGGGGAGTACACCCTGGGCGTGCTGGTGTGCGGCACCGGCATCGGCATGAGCATCGTCGCCAACAAGCACAAGGGCGTGCGCGCGGCCCTGTGCACCACCGAGTTCGAGGCCCGCATGGCCCGGGCTCACAACGACGCCAACGTGCTGTGCCTGGGCCAGCGCGTGGTGGGGGCCGGCGTGGGCCGCGCCATCCTCGAGGCGTTCCTCAGCACCCCCTTCGAGGGCGGCCGCCACGAGCGGCGCGTCCAGATGATCCGCGAGGCCGAGTCCCAGGGCTAGCGGCCCCGCCGTACCCGTTTTTCGCCGAGGGAATCCGCCATGGAGAACACCCGCACGCTGGCCGACGTGGACCCGGAGATTGCCCGGACCCTCCGCGAGGAGACGCAGCGTCAGGAAGAGGGGCTGGAGCTCATCGCCTCGGAGAACTTCGTGTCTCCGGCGGTGATGGAGGCGGTGGGCTCGGTGCTCACCAACAAGTACGCGGAGGGCTACCCCGGCAAGCGCTACTACGGCGGCTGCGAGGTGGTGGACGTCGCGGAGACCCTCGCCATCAACCGCGCGAAGGAGCTGTTCGGCGCGGACGCGGCCAACGTGCAGGCGCACTCCGGCAGCCAGGCCAACATGGGCGCCTTCATGGCGCTGATGAAGCCGGGTGACACCATGCTGTCGCTGGACCTGAACTCCGGCGGCCACCTCACGCACGGCGCGGCCTTCAACTTCTCCGGCAAGCTCTACAAGGTCGTCCACTACGGCCTGACGCGCGACACGGAGACCATCGACTTCGCCCAGGTGGAGGCGCTGGCCAAGGAGCACAAGCCCAAGGTCATCGTCGTGGGCGCAAGCGCGTACCCGCGTACGCTCGACTTCGCGAAGTTCCGCGAGATCGCCGACGCGGTGGGCGCGGCGATGCTGGTGGACATGGCGCACATCGCGGGCCTGGTGGCCGCGGGCGTGCACCCGTCGCCGGTGCCCTACGCGGAGATCGTCACCAGCACCACGCACAAGACGCTGCGCGGCCCGCGCGGCGGTCTGGTGCTGAGCCGCGAGCCGTTCGCGAAGACCATCAACAGCCAGATCTTCCCCGGCATCCAGGGCGGCCCGCTGATGCACGTCATCGCCGGCAAGGCGGTGGCCTTCAAGGAGGCCCTGTCGCCGGAGTTCAAGGCGTACCAGAAGCAGATCGTCGCCAACGCGCAGGCGCTGGCGGAGGCGCTGAAGGGCGCGGGCCTGCGGCTGTGCTCGGGCGGCACGGACAACCACCTGATGCTGGTGGACCTGCGCCCCAAGAAGCTCACGGGCAAGGTGGCCGAGGAGGTGCTCGGCAAGGCCGGCATCACCGTGAACAAGAACATGATTCCGTTCGACCCGGAGAAGCCGATGGTGACGTCCGGCGTCCGGGTGGGCACGCCGGCGATTACGACGCGCGGCATGCGCGAGGCGGAGATGGCCGTGGTGGGCCGGCTCATCGGCGAGGCGCTGGACGCGGCGCAGGACGACGCGGCCCTGGCGCGCATCAAGGGCAAGGTGAAGGAGCTGTCCCAGGGCTTCCCGCTGTACGCGTCGCGCCTGAAGAAGTAGAGCGCCCTCCATCGCCTCATGCGCTGCCCCTTCTGCCAGGACGCCGAGAACAAGGTCATCGACTCGCGCGAGTCTCACGAGGGCTCCGTCATCCGGCGGCGCCGCGAGTGCCTGGCCTGCAAGCGGCGCTTCACCACGTACGAGCGGGTGGAGGAGCTCTACCCGCTCATCGTGAAGAAGGACGGGCGGCGCGAGGCGTTCGACCGCGAGAAGATCGTCAGCGGCCTGAAGAAGGCCTGCGAGAAGCGGCCCGTCTCCGCGGACCAGATTGAGGAGACGGTCGTCGCGATTGAACGGCGGCTGCAGGGGATGGGGGAGAAGGAAGTGCCCTCGTCCGTCATCGGCGAGGAGGTCATGCGCCGGCTGCAGCAGCTTGACGAAGTGGCGTATGTTCGTTTCGCCTCGGTGTACCGCAGCTTCCGCGACATCGCGGAGTTCATGCACGAGCTGAAGGACCTGCTGGAAGCCGAGGAGCGGGAGCGCAAGGCGAAGCCTCCGACTTCGCCGGGCAAGGACGGCTGAGAGGGAACATGCGGCTGCTGACGCGGGCACGGTTGGAGGCAACGAGGGCGCCCCGCGCGAAGCGGGCGGCGGACTTCGACCGGGCGGTGGCAGAGTTCTTCATGCGCATCGCGCTGGAGGAGGCCGCCAAGGGCCTGGGCCGCACCAGCCCCAACCCGGTGGTGGGCGCGGTGCTGGTGAAGGGCGGGCGCATCATCGCTCGCGGCTACCACAAGAAGGCGGGCACCGCGCACGCCGAGGTGGTGGCGCTGGAGGCGGCGGGCGCGAAGGCGAAGGGCGCGGACCTCTACACGACGCTGGAGCCGTGCGACCACTACGGGCGCACGCCGCCGTGCAGCCTGGCCATTCTGGAAGCCGGGGTGCGCCGGGTCATCAGCGCGTCCTCGGACCCGAACCCCAAGGTGAGCGGCAAGGGCATCGCCCGGATGCGGCGCGGTGGGGTGAAGGTGCTCACCGGCGTCCTCGCGGACGAGGCCGACAAGCTCAACCGGCCCTTCTTCAAGGTCATGCGCACGGGCCTGCCGTGGGTGACGCTGAAGGCCGCCGTCACGCTGGACGGGAAGCTGGCCACGGCCACCGGAGACTCGCGCTGGGTGACGGGCGAGTCGGCGCGGGCCTGGGTGCACCGGCTGCGCGACTCGGTGGACGTCATCCTCGTGGGCGCCAACACGGTGCGGAAGGATGACCCGAAGCTGACCACGCGGCTGCCGGGTGGCGGCGGCAAGGACCCGCTGCGCGTCGTGGTGGACAGCCACCTGCGCCTGTCGCCGGGGTACACGGTCTTCACGCAGCGCAGCCCCGCGCGCACGGTGATTGCCACGCTGGAGGACCCGGAGGGCCGCAAGGCGCGGCGCTTCCTCGCCCAGGGCGTGGAGGTGTGGCAGGTGCGCCAGAAGAACGACCGGGTGGACCTGAAGGCGCTCTTGCGCCGCATCGCCAAGAGCGGCCTCAACCACGTGCTGGTGGAGGGCGGAGCGGAGCTGTACGGTTCCTTCCTGCGCGAGCACCTGGCGGACGCGCTGGCCCTGTTCCTCGCGCCCAAGCTGATTGGCGCCCCCGGCCTGTCCTGGGCGGGCGACCTGGGCGTGAAGGAGATGGCCCAGGCCGTGGCCGTGAAGGACCTCACCTTCGAGCGCTACGGCGAGGACATGCTGCTCCAGGCGCTGCTGTAGGCCCCGGGCACCCGGCGGCCGGGTTCGTTATAAGGCCCCCATGTTCACCGGGCTCATTCAGGACCTTGGCAGGGTGGAGCGCGTCATCCCCGGCGGGATGACGGACCTCTGGATTCGCACGTCGCTCGGGGCGGAGAAGTTCGACCTGGGCGAGTCCATCGCCGTGGACGGCGCGTGCCTCACCGTGGTGGAGCGCTCCGGCGACACCTTCAAGGTGCAGGCCGCCCCCGAGACGCTCCGCCGCACCACCCTGGGCGCCGTGCGGCCGGGCGACCGGGTGAATCTGGAGCGCGCCCTCGCCCTGGGCGACCGGCTGGGCGGGCACCTGGTCTCCGGCCACGTGGACGCCGTCAGCGAGGTGCTGGAGACCTACCCCGAGGGCGGCTCGTGGGTGATGGTCTTCCGGCTGCCCGAGGAGCTGGCCCCCTACTTCATCGAGAAGGGCTCGGTGGCCATCGACGGCATCAGTCTCACCGTGAACACCGTGGAGGCGGACCGCTTCCGCGTCCAGCTCATCCCCGAGACGCAGGAGCGCACCACCCTCCGGGGCAAGCCGGTGGGGGCCCGCGTCAACCTGGAGGCGGACCAGATTGGGAAGTACGTCGCCCGGCTGTTCGCGCTCCAACGGGGGCAGGGGGCCCCCGGGGGCGGAGGCCTGACGGCGGCGGCTGTCCGGGCGGCGGGCTTCGGGACACCGTAGTCCGCGACGCCGGGACGCGGGTTGGTGTAGGAAGCGCGGCATGCCTCGCTATTTCGAAGGTGACTTCCTCCCCCCCAAGGGCCGCTTCGCCATCTGTGTGGCCCGCTTCAACGGCTTCATCACCGAGGAGCTGGCCAAGGGGGCCGTGGACACCCTGGTGCGCCATGGCGTCGCGGACACGGACATCGACGTGTACCGCTGCCCCGGCACCTATGAGCTGCCCGGCCTCACCCGCCGCGTGACGGAGTCCCGCCAGTACGTGGGCGTCATCACCCTGGGCGCCGTCATCCGCGGTGGCACCCCCCACTTCGACTACGTCGCCGGCGAGTGCGCCAAGGGCATCGGCTCGGTGGCCTTCGCCGCCGCCGCGGGCGCTCCGCCCACCGCCGTCACCTTCGGCGTGCTGACGACGGATACGGTGGAGCAGGCCATCGACCGGGCGGGCGTGAAGGCGGGCAACAAGGGAGCGGAAGCCACGCTGGCCTGCATCGAGATGGTCAACCTGTACGCGAAGATGGCGGCGACGGACGGAAGGAAGGCGTAGTCCATGGGCGCTCGGAGAACGGGACGCGAGCGGGCGCTGCAGGCGCTCTATCAGCTGGAGATGGCCACCAGCACCACGGTGGCCGAGGCCCTGGAGTCCGCCTGGAGCGCCTCCGAGGAGCCCAAGCGGGACCCGGACGCGGTGAAGTTCGCCCGCGAGCTGGTGGAGGGCGTGCAGTCCCACCGCGAGGAAATCGACCAGCTCATCGAGCGGCACAGCCACAACTGGCGGCTGGACCGCATGTCCCGCATCGACCGGAACGTGCTCCGCCTGGGCATCTTCGAGCTGAAGTACCGCCCCGACATCCCCCGCAAGGTCACCATCAACGAGGCCGTCGAGCTGGGGAAGAACTTCGGCACCGAGGAGTCCAGCGCCTTCGTCAACGGCCTGCTGGACCGCGTGGCCGTGGCGCTCAACAAGCCCTGAGTTCCTTCACCCCACCCGCGAGGCCCGCGCCTTGAGCCAGACGACGACGCACGACATCGGGATGGAGGGGCTGGACTCGCTCGGCGAGGTCGACGCCCTCTGCCTCTTCGTGGCCGAGGACGACCGGCCCCTGCCTTCCTCCGCCGGCTACGTGGACTGGCGCCTGTGCGGCGCGCTGTCGCGAGTGCTGAAGAACGGCTTCTTCACCGGCGCCAAGGATGACTGGCTGCTCCTGCCCTCGGACGGGAAGCTGACGGTGCCCCGCATCTTCGTGGTGGGGCTGGGCTCCCGGAAGGCGCTGAACGCGGGCGCGCTGAGCGAGGCCCTGGCCAGCGCGGGCAAGGTGCTGTCCCGGGCGAAGGTGGACTCGGTGGCGCTGGAGGTTCCGGCCGGGGCGGGGACGGAGGACTCGGCGAGGGCGGAGGCCTTCCAGAAGGGCTTCCTGCCGGCGTTCAAGGGCGGACGGGTGGCGGTCCTGGCGGACAAGGGGCTCGTCCGACTCCTGCCAGGGCGCAAGGGGTGACGCGCAGCGGGCGGCCGGGCGTTCTGTTAGCATGCGTCGTCCGGGGCGTGCGCACATGCGTGTCAAGGTGTTGATTGTCGAAGACTCCAAGGCGTCGCGCGAGTACATCGCCGCGATGGTGGAGGGCGTGGAGGGCATCGAGGCGGTGGTGACCTCGAGCGGCTTCGAGGCGCTGAAGCTGCTGCCGCGCCACCGGTTCGAGCTCATCATCACCGACATCAACATGCCCGACATCAACGGGCTGGAGCTCATCAACTTCGTCAAGAAGAACCCCAACTACCGGGACGTGCCGCTGTTCATCATCACCACCGAGGGCCGCGAGCAGGACCGGGACCGTGGCCTCGCGCTGGGCGCGGCGGAGTACCTCGTCAAACCCTTCGAGCCCGGCAGCCTGGAAGAGCTGCTGCGCCGGTACCTGAAGCTGCCGTGAATCCCGGGAGCAAGGCGCTGGCCGAGTTCGTGGCCGAGGCGACCGAAATCCTCGACGCCCTGGGCAAGGACCTGCTCGTGCTCGACGAGCGGCGCGGCCAGGAGGCCGATCCGGACCTGGTCAACGGCATCTTCCGCGCGGCCCACTCGCTCAAGGGGTTGTCCGGGCTGTTCGGCCAGGAGCGCATCTCCCGGCTGGCGCACGGGACGGAGGAGCTGCTCGACCGGCTGCGGCTGGGCAAGCTGCGGCTGGACGACACGGCGCTGGACTCGCTGATTGAAGCGCTGGACGCGTTCCAGGCGCTGCTGGCCGAGGCGGCGCGGGGCGCGGAGTCCGAGCCGCTCACCCGGCGCGTGGAGGAGATGACGGCGCGGCTGGCCCAGCTGGGCTCGCCTCCGGCCTCGGCGGAGGAGGACCCGCTGGACCGGCTGGAGCTGGACCCGCAGGTGCGCTCCGTCTTCACCGAGTACGAGGAGCATCGGCTCCGGGAGAACGTGCGGCGCGGGGTGTCGCTGTGGCGCGTGCGCGCCGCGTTCGACCTGTCCGACTTCGACAAGGGGCTGGCGGAACTCAACGCGCGCCTGAAGCCCCTGGGCGAGGTCATCAGCACGCTGCCGTCCGCGCGGCCCGGTGGGGCGCACGGCATCGCCTTCGACCTCATCTTCGGCGCGCAGACCACCACCGAGCAGCTCGAGGCCGGACTCCAGGGCACGCCCGCGGAGCTGTCCCCGCTGGTGGTGCAGCCGGCCACCCATGCCGCGGCCCAGGCGCTCGTCCGCGCGGCGGAGCCCGTCACGGCCGCGGCGTTGACGCGCGTGGATTCACCGGCCGCTCCGGCGAAGAAGGGTGGGAAGAAGAAGGGCGGCCGGGCCGCTTCCGCCAGCACGGCGGCTCCGGCCCAGCAGCCGCTGCTGCCCGCCTCGACGGAGGGCGGGGAGTCCACCTCCGATGGAGCCGTGGCCCCCGGCGACGCGCTGGTGCCGGTGTCCGCGTCCGGCCTCCAGGCGAGCGGCGGCACGCCGGTGACGTACCTGCCCGGGACGGGCGTGGCGCAGCGAGTGCGCACGGTGGTGACGGAGGCACCGGGCACCTCCACGGTGGTCGCGT
Organism: Pyxidicoccus fallax; assembly: GCF_012933655.1. Taxonomy (GTDB): domain Bacteria; phylum Myxococcota; class Myxococcia; order Myxococcales; family Myxococcaceae; genus Myxococcus; species Myxococcus fallax. The sequence continues at coordinate 109,279 of NZ_JABBJJ010000001.1, forward strand.
CACCGGTGCGTCCGGACGGGGACACGTCGCTGCGCTCGCTGACGCAGACGGTGCGCGTGGACATCGGCAAGCTGGACGGGCTCATCAACATGGTGGGCGAGCTGCTGCTCATCAAGGCCAACCTCCAGCGACTGGCCGAGTCCGCGCGGCAGGACGGCGCCGTGGCGCTGTCCAAGCTGTTCGGCCAGGAGCTGGCGCGCGAGACACGGGGCCTGGAGCGCAAGCTGGAGGCGCTCCAGGAGGGCCTGCTCGAAGCGCGCATGGTTCCCGTGGGCCAGGTGTTCGACAAGCTGGCCCGGCTCGTGCGCCGCATCGCCCGCGAGGCCGGAAAGGAAATCGAGTTCGTCATCGGTGGCGGCGAGGTGGAGCTGGACAAGCTCATCGTCGAGGAGCTGAGCGACCCGCTGATGCACCTCATCCGCAACGCCATCGACCACGGCGTGGAGTCGCCCGAGGCGCGGCTCGCGGCTGGCAAGCCCCGGCGCGCGGTGGTGGCGCTGCGCGCGGAGCAGAAGGGCAACCACGTCGTCATCGAGGTGAGCGACGACGGCGCCGGCATCGACGAGCAGCGCGTGCGCGAGGTGGCCCTCACCCGCGGCCTCATCACCTTCGCCCAGGCGCAGGAGATGAGCCGGCGCGAGCTGCTCAACCTCATCTTCCTGCCCGGCTTCTCCACCGCCCGCAGCGTGTCCGAGCTGTCCGGCCGCGGCGTGGGCCTGGACGTGGTGAAGAACAACCTGGGCAACCTGTCCGGCATCATCGACGTGTGGAGCGAGCGCGGAAAGGGCACCGCCTTCCACCTCACGCTGCCCGTCACCCTGGCCATCATCCGCGCGCTGGTGGTGGGCGTGAGCGGCCGCACCTACGCGGTGCCGCTCAACAGCGTGCTGGAAATCCTCTCCGTGCAGCCCAGGGACATCCGCACCGTGGAGCGGCGCGAGGTGCTCGACCTGCGCGGGCAGACGCTGCCCTTCATGCGGCTGGCGCGGATGTTCGCCCTGCCGGAGCGGCCGGTGAACCGCTACTTCGTGGTGGTGGTGGGGCTGGCGCAGGAGCGGCTGGGCATCGCCGTGGACGAGCTGCACGGCCAGCAGGACATCGTCACCAAGCCCCTGGGAGGACGGCTGCAGTCCATCCGGGGCATCTCCGGCGCCACGGACCTGGGCAACCGGCGCACCGTGCTGGTGCTCGACGTGGCGGCCCTGCTGGAGGAGGGCATGGCCCTGGAGCGGCGACGGGCCTGAGACCCGCCCCGTCCGGTGCTATCCTTGGCAGCCGTGTCCAGGTTCGCTGAGCTGCTCGACGACTTCTTCTACCGCCCGGACGAGGACGTCGCCGGCCTGCAGGACTTCGCCGCCGGCAGCGACGGCACGCAGGCGTCCGTCCCGGAAGAGGTGCCCGAGGAGTACCTCGCCTTCCGCCTGGAGGGGGAGTGCTACGCGGTGCCCATCCGCATCGTGCGCGAAATCTCCAAGGTGCCCCCGCTGACGGAGATTCCCCGCGCGGAACCCCACCTGCTCGGCGTCATGAACCTGCGCGGTGAGCTGCTGCCCGTCTACGACATCAAGGTCCGGCTGCGGCTGGCCGAGCGGCCGCCCGTGGTCGCCGGCCCCGAGGCCCCGCCGCCGCCGCGTGACGCCCGAATCCTGGTGGTGCGCACGGAGTCCGGCCCGGCGGGGGTATGGGTGGACACCGTGGCGGGCGTGGTGAAGCTGAAGCCGTCCATGCTGGAGCCGGCGCCGCCGGGGCTGCGCTCGGGAGACAGGGACTGCGTGGTGGGCATCGGCCGGCGCGGGCCCAACCTGTACATCCTCCTCGACTCGGAACAGGCGCTGGAGCCATGAAGGACCCCGTCAACCTCCTGGCGCGCCGGCCGCGCGCGGTGCTGGACGCGCCCGCCCAGGAAGCGGACACGCTGGTGCAGCTGTGCGCCTTCTTCGTGGGCAACGAGGAATACGTGCTGGACATCATGCGAGTGGAGGAAATCCTCCCGCCCCAGCGCGTCACGCCCATTCCGCACGCCCCTTCGTTCGTGGAGGGCGTGTTGCACCTCCGAGGTATCATCCTCCCGGTGGTGGACCTGCGGCGCCGGCTGCAGGGGCAGGAGACGCCGGAGACGCCGAAGACGCGGCTCCTGGTCTGCCGGTTGGGGACGCGGCGCGTGGCGGTGCGGGTGGACCGGGTGGCGGAGGTGCTGCGGGTGCGCCGCGGGGACATCAAGCCCGCGCCCTCGCTGGTGGTGGCGGGGCGCTCGCCCTTCGTGGTGGGTGTATGCGGGCCGCCGGACCGGCTGCGGCTGTTGTTGGATTTGAAGGCGCTGCTGCGCGCGGAGCTGGAGCGCGAGTCGTCACGCAAGCCGGAGTGAGCACGAAAGGGGTGCACGGGTGGAGAACCGGGACATGGAGCAGCACCGCCGCATCCTCGGCATCCTCTTCATCGTGACGAGCGCGCTCACGCTGCTGCTGGGGCTGGGCTTCGGCGCCTTCATGGCGCTCATGGGCAACCTGTCGTACCCGCACGGCACGGGGGACGAAGACGGGCGCATGAGCCTCTTCCTCGTGGCCGCGGGCGTCGCCGGCTGCACCTTCCTGCTGGGGCTGCCGGGCATCATCACCGGCGTCGGCCTGCTGAAGCGCCAGCGCTGGTCGAAGACGTTGGCGCTGGTGCTGGGCATCCTGTCCCTTCCCAGCTTCCCCCTGGGGACGGTGCTCGGCATCTACGCGCTCTGGTTCTACTCTCAGCCCGGCTCCAACCTGGTCTTCGAATGAATCCCCTGCCCGAGTTCCCGGAGGAAGAGGCGCGCTACCGGGCGCTCCAGGAGCTGGACCCGCGCACGGCGGGGGCCCTGGAGGTGCTCGTCGCCGGCCTGCATGACGAGAGCTGGCGCGTGCGGCACGTGGCGGCCGAGGCGCTGAAGCGGCTGCCGTCCTCCGGCAGTGTCGCCGAGCGCCTCATCCGCGTGCTGGACGAGCGCGGCCAGACGGGCGCGCGCAACGCGGCGGCGGAGGCCCTGGCCGGCCTGGGGGGCGCGGCGCTGGGCCCGCTGGTGCGGCTCCTGGCGCATCCGGACCCGGACCAGCGCAAGTTCGCGGCGGACATCCTCGGGCAGCTCGGGCTGCGCGCCGCGGAGCAGCCGCTCGTCGAGGCGCTGGGAGACCCGGACCTCAACGTGCGCGTCGCCGTGTCCGAGGCGCTGGGCCGGGTGGGCGGTGACGGCGCGGCCCTGGCGCTCCAGGGGCTGCTGGCGGACCCGGAGCCGCTGCTGCGGCTGTCCGCGCTGGAGGGTCTGACCCTGCTGCGCCGTCCTCCGCCGCTTCCGGTGGTGCTGGCCCTGCTGGAGGACGCGCGGCTGCAGCGCAGCGCCTTCCGGGTACTCGGGCTCGTTCCGCAGGTGGTGGCGACGGAGCGCATCTGCCAGGGGCTGGCGTCGCCGTTGCGCTCGGTGCGCGAGGCCGCGCTGGGTGCGCTGGGCACGCAGACGTCGGTGGCGGAGACGGTGCGGCGCGGGGAAATCGAGGCGGTGGTGCGCGCGGCGTTGCGGCGGCTGCCGGACGCGGCGGCGCGGCTGGCCCAGGCGCTGGAAGCGGACGACGTGACGGTGCGCGCGGGCGCGCTGGTGGCGGTGGCCGCGCTGGGCGAGGCGTCGCTCGCGGTGCCGGTGGCGGAGGCGGCGCGGGAGGACCGGCTGCTGCGCGAGGTGCTCCACACGCTGGGCCGGCTGGGGCCGGAGGGCGGGCGCGCGCTGCTCGCCCACATGGCGGACCTGTCCCTGCCGGCGCGCGCGGCGGCCGTCGAGTCGCTGGTGGATTTGGTGGACGCGTCCTCCGTGACGGCGCTGTGCGCGCTGCTGGAGTGGGCGGAGGAGGACCTGCGCGCGCTGGTGGTGCGGGCGCTGGGGCGCACGGGCTCGCCGGAGGCGGTGCGGCCGCTGGTGGACCTGCTGGTGGACCGGACGCTGGCGGGCGCCGCGACGCGGGCGCTGGGGGTGCTCGCGGGCAGCTGCCGGACGGCGGTGCTGGACGTGCTGGAGGACGCGGTGATGCGCCGGGCGACTCCGGCGGCGGTGGCGGCGCTGGCGCGGGTGGGCGGAGCGCCCGCGCTGCCCGTGCTGCGGCTGTTGGCGCGCGACGTGGAGCCCCCCTGGCGCGCGGCGGCGGTGGCGGCGGCGGGCGAGGTGGACGGGCTCGCGGGCCGGGAGTTGTCCCGCGCGGCGCTGGCGGACGAGGCGGCGCCGGTGCGCGTCGCGGGAGTGCGGGCGATGGGACGGATGGGTGGAGCGGAGGCGGGGGCGCTGCTGCGGCCCGCGCTGCATGACGAGGACCCCAGCGTGCGCCTCGCCGCCGTGGAGGCGGTGGGCGAGTGCGGGGCGGTGGAGCGGGCGGCGGACCTGGAGGCGCTGGTGCGCCACCCGGACGGCGCGCTGGCGGTGGCCGCGGTGCGCGCGCTGGCTCGGCTGGGGCTGGCCGGGCCCCGTGTCCTGCGAGAAGCCGCGGGCCATCCGGACGCGGAGGTGGTGAAGGCGGCGCTGTCCGCGGGCGCGATGTCCGCGCGGGGGGTGGAGCTGGCGTTGTCGCTCCTGGGCCACGCGCGCTGGGACGTGCGCGCGGCGGCGGCCCGGGTGCTGGGAGATTCGGGCGGTCCGGAGTGCCTGGACGCCGCCCGCCGAGCGCTGGAGGCGGAATCGGACGCCCTGGCCCGGCAGACCCTGTCCGACGCGGTGGAGCGCCTGTCCCGGCGCTGAAGGAGAGACCGCGTGCCTCGCTTCGACGACAGCCGGCCGGAGATGACGGTGGAGGAGTTCCGCCTCCTCAGGGACCACGTCTACTCGCACTGCGGCATCCTGGTTCACGAGGACATGAAGTTCGTCATGGAGCGCCGCCTGTGGCCCCGGCTGGAGGCGCTCGGCCTGCCGGACTTCGGCGCGTACCACCGCTACCTGCGCTACGACGCCCAGCGGCACGCGGAGCTGGAGGCGGCCGTCGAGTCGCTCACCACGCACGAGACGTACTTCTTCCGCGAGCCCTCGCAGCTCAAGGCCTTCTGCGACGAGCTGCTGCCGCTCCTGGAGAAGCGCAACGCGCGCACGCGCCGGCTGCGGCTGTGGTCGGCGGGGTGCTCGTCCGGAGAGGAGGCCTACACACTGGCCATGCTCCTCAAGGACAGCCGCCGCTTCGACGACTGGGACGTGGAGGTGTACGGCACGGACATCTCGCGGCGCGTGCTGGCCCTGGCGCGGCGCGCGGAGTACGGGCCGTCCGCGCTGCGCGCCACGTCCGCGGACCTGCTGGAGCGCTTCTTCGTGCCGGCGGGCAACAACCGCGTGCGCGTGCGCGACGAGGTGCGCGCCTGGGTGTCCTTCGGGCACCACAACCTGCTGGACGAGACGGGGAGCCAGCTCGTGCCGCGCATGGACGTCGTGTTCTGCCGCAACGTGATGATCTACTTCGACCAGGCGGCGCGCCGCCGGGTGTTGCGCATCGTCCGGGACCGGCTGGTGCCCGGGGGCTACCTCCTGCTGGGCCACTCGGAGAACCTGTTGAACCTGGGCGCGGACTTCGAGCTGGTGCACCTGCGCGGCGACCTGGTGTACCGCCGGCCGGAGCTGCCGGGCCTCCTGGGCGGGGAGGGACGATGAGCGCGCGCGACTCCATCAACGTGCTGGTCATCGACGACTCGGCGCACAACCGGCACACCCTCAGCACGCTCCTGGAGTCGGCCCCGGACGTGCGGGTGCTGGACCGCGCGGCCGACGGCGAGGAGGGGCTGAAGAAGGTCCTGGAGCTGAAGCCGGACGTGGTGACGTTGGATTTGGAGATGCCGAAGCTGGGGGGCTACACCTTCCTCCGGCTGCTGATGCGCACGGCGCCCACGCCCGTCATCGTCATCTCCAGCTACGCGCACAAGTCGGACGTCTTCAAGGCGTTGGAGCTGGGCGCGTTCGACTTCATCGCCAAGCCGCCGCGAGGCACGCGCGAGGCGCTGGAGGGCCTGCGCGGCGAGCTGCTCGACAAGGTGCGCGCGGCGCGGCACGTGCGCCCCGGACAGCGGCACGCGGCGCCGGGCGCTCGGGCCATGGCGGTGGCGGGAGAGCTGCCGCTGGTGGTGGCGGTGGGCGCGTCCACGGGCGGGCCTCCGGCGGTGCAGCGCCTGCTGGAGGGGCTGGCCGCGGAGCCGACGCCGTGCGTGCTGGTGTGCCAGCACATGCCCTCGCAATTCACGCGGGCCTTCGCGGAGCGGTTGGATCGCATCGGCCCCTTCACGGTGACGGAGGCCTGTGACGGGGACACGGTGCAGCCGGGGCACGTGTACATCGCGCCGGGCGGGCGGCACATGGTGGTGGCGGACCGGGGCTCGCGGCTGGAGCTGCACACCCCGCCGCCCACGCCGCTGGACAAGTACGCGCCGAGCGTGGACCGGCTCTTCACCAGCGTGGCGCAGGTGCTGGGCTCCCGGGCGTTGGCGGTGGTGCTGACGGGCATGGGCGCGGACGGCGCGGAGGGCGCGCTCGAGGTGCACCGCGCGGGCGGAGAGGTCTGGGCCGAGTCCGAGGAGACGGCGGTGGTGTTCGGCATGCCGGGCGAGGCCATCGCCACCGGCGCGGTGAAGCGGGTGCTCAAGCTGGGGGACATCGGCCCCGCGCTCGCGACCCTCGCCCGGCGCAAGCGGTAGCCCGCTCCCCCGGCGGCAACGCCCGGCGCTGGACGTCCCGCGCTCCGAGTGTCTACCGGCAACCGTGTTGCCACACCGGACGTGTCGCCGCGGACAGGATGGCACCGGGAGGCGTGGCTTCGCTGAAGTGGCCGAAGGGCCCGGGTGGTAGTCTTCCAGGCCATGACGCAGCAGATCCGAGCGCTGGTGGTGGACGACTCGCAGGCGATGCGGCGCAGCATCATGTACGCCCTGCAGCGCATCAACGGCATGGTCTGCACGGAGGCCCAGGACGGGGCCGAGGGGCTGAAGAAGCTCACGCAGGGCCGGTTCGACCTGGTGCTCACGGACATCAACATGCCGCTGATGGACGGGCTGAAGCTCATCAGCCACATCCGCCAGGCGACGGACCACCGGCACGTGCCCATCGTCGTCATCACCACGGAGAGCGCGGCGGCGGACCGCGAGCGGGCCCTGAAGCTGGGCGCGAGCGCGTACCTGGTGAAGCCCGTGCAGGCCAAGGTGGTGATGGACACGGTGCGCGACCTGTTGAAGCTGGACTGAGGAGCGGACGCGCGCGCGCATATGGATTCCGTCCTGCGGGTGGAGGGCCTGGAGAAGCTCTACGGCGACGTGAAGGCCGTCCGGGGCCTCAGCTTCGATGTGGCGCCCGGCGAGGTGCTCGGCCTCGTGGGGCCCAACGGCGCGGGGAAGACGTCCACGCTGCGATGCCTCGCGGGCATCCTCCCGCCCAGCGCGGGGAGCGTGCACGTGGCGGGGCATGACCTCGGACGCACGCCGGTGCAGGCCAAGCGCGAGCTGGCCTTCCTGCCGGACGAGCCGCGCTTCTTCGAGTACCTCACGGTGTGGGAGCACCTGAACTTCACGGCGCGGCTCTACGGCGTGGAGGACTGGGAGGCGCGGGGCCGCGCGCTGCTGGAGGAGATGGAGCTGTCCGGCAAGGAGAAGTCGCTGCCGGGCGAGCTGTCGCGCGGCATGAAGCAGAAGCTGTCCATCGCCTGCGGCTTCCTGCACTCGCCGAAGCTCATCCTGCTGGACGAGCCGCTCACGGGGCTGGACCCCATCGGCATCCGGCGCATGAAGGCGTCGCTGCGCCGCCGGGCGGAGGAGGGCGCGGCGCTGGTGCTGTCCTCGCACCTGCTGCCGCTGGTGGAGGAGCTGTGCCACCGGCTGCTGGTGATTGCCGGAGGGCGGGCGGTGGCGCTGGGCAGCCTCGCGGAGATTCGCGCGAGGCTCAGCGGGCCGGAGGCGGAGGCCGCGTCGCTGGAGGAGCTGTTCGTCCGCATCACCAGCGCATCGGAGGACGCGGCGCCGCCCGCCACGGGGACGCGGCCTCCGTGAGCCTTCCGCGCGCGGTGCTCTTCCTGTGGGGCGCGTCGTTTCGCAACCGGCTGCTGCGGCAGCTCGCGCGGTTGCGCAAGCCGCGCTACCTGCTGGGCGCGCTGGTGGGGCTGGCGTACGTGGTCACCGTCCTGTCGCGAGGGCTGAACCTCCGGGCGGTGGGAGGAAGCGGGGTGCCCCAGGGCGCGCGGCTGTTCGCGGAGCTGTCGCTGGTGGGCTCGGCGCTGGGGACGGTGTTCGCCGCGTGGGCGCTGGGACGTGACAGGCCGTCACTGTCCTTCACGGAGTCGGAGGTGGTGCAGCTCTTCCCCGCGCCCGTCACCCGGCGCGCGCTGCTGCACTACAAGCTGGTGCGCGGGCTGCTGGGCGCGACGGTGGGCGCGCTGTTCGCCACGCTCTTCGTCGGCCGCGTGGTGAGCGGCGCGCCGGTGCTCTTCTTCGTGGGGGCCAGCCTGGCGCTGGGGACGCTGTACCTGCACTCGACGGCGGCGTCCTTCGTGCGCACGCGGCTGGCGGCATGGGGCGGGTGGGGCGTGGCCTTGCGCTGGGCCGGCGTGGCGCTCGCCGTGACGGGGGCGGCCCTGGCGGTGCTGTCCTCGCTGCGGGAGCACCCCTTCCCGGAGGAGGTCGGCTCGTCACGCGAGCTGCGCCAGTGGCTGGAGTCGGTGATGGAGACACCGGGCTTGAGTGCGGTGCTGTGGCCGGGGCGGGTGCTGGTGGGGCCGGCGCTGGCGCGGGACGTGGACGGCTTCCTGCGCGCGCTGCCGCCGGTGCTGGGGCTGCTGGCGGCGCACTATGTCTGGGTCTTGCTCGCGGAGGTGCCTTTCGAGGAGACGGCGGTGGTGAGGGCGGAGACGCGCTCGCGGGAGCGGGCGCTGCGCGCGTCGGGACATGCGGCACGGGTGGGGAAGCTGAGCCCGCGCAAGCCGCCGTTCCGGCTGTCGGCGCGGGGCCGGCCGGAGGTGGCGCTCATCTGGAAGAACCTCATCGCGCGCAAGCGGCTGGCGGGTGGCGCGGGGATGTTCCTGCTCTTCGTGGTGATGGGAGGCGCGCTCGCCGCGATGATGGGGGACGCGCGCCTGTTCACGGACACGCGGCGCGTGGTGGGGCCGCTGGCGCTGACGCTGGCGGTGCTGCTGACGGTGGCGGGGCCGAGCGCCTTCCGCATGGACCTGCGGATGGACCTGCCGAAGCTGGACCTGCTGCGGGCCATGCCGCTGACGGGCCGTCAGGTGGTGGGCGCGGAGCTGGCGGCGTCGGCGCTATCGGTGGGCGGCTTCCAGCTCGTGCTGCTGGCGGTGGCGCTGGTGCTGGGGCCCGGAGCGGAAGCGGAGCGGCTGGGCGAATGGTGGTGGCCCGGCGGGCTGGCGCTGGCGGTGCTGCTGCCGTCGGTGTCGCTGGCGGGGCTGTTCGTGCAGAACGCGGCGGTGGTGCTGCTCCCCGCGTGGGTGCCGGCGGATACGGGGGAGCGGACGCGGGGGCTCGAGGCCATGGGCCAGCGCCTGTTGACGCTGGTGGGCTCGATGGTGGTGACGCTGGCGGGGCTGTTTCCGGCGGCGGTGCTGGCGATGCTGGTGGGGTGGCCGCTGGCGTCCGTGCTGGGGGCGTGGGCGCTGCCGGTGGCCGCGCTGGTGGCGGCGGGCGTGCTGGTGGGGGAGGTGTGGCTGGGGGTGATGGCCCTGGGCCGAGCCTTCGAGCGCCTGGACGTGTCGGAGGACCGGCAGGAGTAGGGCCGCCGCCGTCGGCTCGTGGACGGCGCTCGTGTCTTTCGGTCGCGGCGGACGGGAGAGGTCGTTATCCCGGGGCCGCGAAAGGAGAGACCACATGAAGCTGGGATTCATCGGGCTGGGGAACATGGGCCTGCCCATGGCGAAGAACCTGCTCGCGGCGGGGCACGAGGTGACGGTGTGGAACCGGTCGCCCGCGAAGGCCGAGCCGCTGCGCGAGAAGGGCGCGCGCGTGGCGGGCACTCCGGCGGAAGCGGCGCGGGGCGCGGAGGTCGTCTTCACCATGCTCGCGGACGACCGCGCCGTGGAGGCGGCCGTCTTCGGGAGCGATGGCCTGCACGCGGGCCTGGGCAAGGGCGCCGTCCACGTCTCATCGAGCACCATCTCCGTGGCCCTGTCGGAGCGCCTGACGCAGGCGCACGCGAGCGCGGGGCAGGGCTACGTGTCCGCGCCGGTGTTCGGCCGGCCGGATGCCGCGGACGCGAAGCAGCTCTGGGTCGTCGCCGCGGGAGCGAAGGCGGACGTGGAGCGCAGCCGGCCGCTGCTGGAGGCGGTGGGCCGTGGGCTCACCGTGCTGGGCGAGAAGGCCTCCGCAGCCAACGTGGTGAAGCTGTCGGGCAACTTCCTCATCGCGTCGATGATGGAGGCGCTCGGCGAAGCCTTCGCCCTGACGCGCAAGTCCGGTGTCGAGGCGAAGGTGTTCATGGAGGTGTTCCAGTCCGTCTTCGCGCGCGGGCCCATCTTCGAGCGGTACGCGCAGCTCATCGCCGACGAGAAGTACTCGCCCGCGGGCTTCCCGATGCGGCTGGGGCTCAAGGACGTGGGCCTGGTGCTGGAGGCCGCGCGTGGCGCCCAGGTACCCATGCCCCTGGGCAGCCTCCTGCATGACCAGTACCTCGGCGGCGTCGCGCAGGGCCACGGCGACCTGGACTGGTCCGCGCTCGGAGCGCTCGTGGCGGAGCGCGCCGGCCTGAAGCGCGGCTCCTGAGGCCCCCGGCACCCACCCCCAGTAGATCCAGTCACGCCCCCCGGGTGCAATACATGAATCGATGATTGCGCGCGGGAGACCTCGTCGTGTTCTCTTGCGCCGGGGGCTGGGGGGCAACGGTGTGCACGACGGCATGTCCTCGTGCACGCGCACCCCCAGGAAAAACATCCGCGGGACTCTCGGGGGAGGGGAGCCATGCTGACGGAGAACCGACTCAAGAAGGCCATCAACGATGGGAAGCTCGCGCTGGGGATGGTGAACGCACTGCCCCTGCCCGTCATGGTGGAGATGGTGGGCTACGCGGGCTACGACTTCATCGTCATCGACCAGTCCCGCGTGGGGGTGGGCCCGGAGGGATTGGAGAACCTCATCCGCGCCGCCGAGTGCGCCAACATCACGCCTCTGGTACGCGTGCCCTCGTCCGCGCCCGAAGTCATCCTCCGCGCGCTGGACGCGGGCGCCCAGGGCATCTTCGTTCCGCGCGTGCGCAGCCGCGAGGAGGCCCAGGCCGTGGTGCGTGCCGCGCGCTTCCACCCGCATGGCGCCCGCGGCCTCTCCGACGGGCGCCTCAACGGCTTCGGCCGCATGGCGCTGTCGGAGTTCGTCCCGCGCGCCAACCGCCAGCTCCTCGTCGGCGTCTCCATCGAGGACCGGGACGGCGTGGACGCCGTCGACTCCATCGTCACCGTCGACGGGCTCGACCTGGTGATGGACGAGGCCGTGAGCCTGTCACACGCCTACGGAGTCCCCGGGAGGCTGGACCACCCGGACGTGCAGGCGGCCATCCGCAAGGTGGCGTCGGCCTGCCAGCGCAACGGGGTCTGGTACTGCGCCACGCCCCGCCTCCCGGGAGAGGCGGAGCGGTGGTTTCGGGAAGGCGCCGCCGCGCTGCTGCTCGGCGATGACCGCAACGTCGCCTTCCGCGCGCTCCAGGCTCACGTGGGCAACGTGCGCCTGGAGCTCACCAACGAGTGAGGCGGACTACTTGCGGCCGTCCGTCTCCTGCGCGGGGATGGGGAACCGCTCGTGCGGCCCGTAGCTGGGGTCCAGCTCGCGGGGGAGCTCATCCAGCTTGCCGTAGCGGCGCATGTCGATCCACCGGTGGCCACCCTCGAACAGGAGCGAGTAGCGCTTCTGCTTGAGCAGCTCGTTCAGGATGGCGTCCCGCGTCTCCAGGCCGGTGACCGCCGGCAGCCGGCCGGACACGGTGCGGATGTAGTTGATGTCATCCAGCGCCGCGCCGAAGTTGTTCAGGCCCAGGTTGGCCTCCGCGCGCAGGAGGATGAGCTCCTCGTTGCGGATGAGGGGAATCGGCGAGTCGTTGCTGGTGTACATCGTGAAGCGCAGGTCCGAGGACAGCTTGCCGTCCGCGGCGGTGGCCGCCTCGTCCAGCTTCCGCGTCTTGCGCGTCACGCGGTCGTCCACCGTGGTGCCGTCCGCCTGCTTGTCCGCGTCCGTCACGATGGACGGGTGCGCGAAGATGGTGAGGCTGAGCAGGCCGTTGTCCACGTCACCCGAGGCCGCCCGGAACGTGTGGTACACGCCGCGGTTCAGCGAGACCAGGGCCGCCGCCTTCGCGGCCTCGTCCGCGGACGCGCTCGAGTCGATGAACGACTGGCTCAGCGCCGTCAGCGCCTCCGTGTAGTTGCCCTGGTACACGGACACGCGCGCCTTGATGGCCCGGTTGAACTTCAGGAACGTCGCCGGGGTGCTGAAGTCATCCGCCGTCGTGTTCGGGTCGCCCTCGAAGCCCGTGGTCAGCTTGAACGGGAACGCCGCCCCTTGCGCCGACAGGTGCGTGGCGGCCTGGTCGAGCAGCGAGGCGATGTGGTTGAACACCACCTCCTTGCTCTCGATGGGCGCCAGCTGGCCGAGCGGCAGGTCCACGGCGATGGGCGCGCCGTTGGTGTCACGCGTGTTGATGACGACCAGGAAGTCCAGCGCCTGCATCGTCTTGGCGAAGCCGCGGATGCCCTCCTTCTGGCCGTCCGTCACGCCCGCCACCTTGTCCACCGCCGCCAGCAGCGTGTTGGCGTTGCGGATGTTGGCGTACGGGGCCGACCAGAAGTTGCCGCCGAAGGCCGGACCGCCCGGGTCCAGCGTGGGGCCCAGCAGCTCCTCCACGGTGCGGGGCTCCGCGCCGTCGAAGATGAAGGCCTCGCGGCCGATGACGCCCAGCTCGGCCACGTAGCCGTTCTGCACGCCCAGGCCCACGCGGTTCCCGATGATGAGGCCCGTCGCCGCGGTGTAGACGGCCGACGGCGTCGGGTTGTTGCGGAAGTCGTCCAGGCTGACGTTGTCCAGGTCGCCGACGTCCAGGCTGCCGCAGCCGCCCAGGCTCACCGCGGCGCTCAGCGCCACCACTGCCTTCTTCGTCTGATTCATCTTCATGGCTTAGAACCCGACGTCGAGCGACGTCCAGAAGCTACGGCTGGGGGGGAACGGGGCAACGTCGATGTTGCGGGCGATGGCCTGGTTGCCGAAGTTGCTCACCTCGGGGTCCAGACCCGAGTAGCCCGTGAACATCAGCAGGTTGCGGCCGCTCAGGCTGAGACGGGCCGACTGCACCTTCGGAATCGCGGACACCCACTGCTTGGGCAGGTTGTAGGTCAGCGTCACCTCACGCAGCTTCAGGAACGAGGCGTCCTCGATGTAGACGCCCGCGTTCGTGCGGCGGTCCTGCAGGCGCTGGCGGCCGCCCGTCTCGAAGTCGGGCGACGTGCCCGCCGCGTCGTAGAGGAACCGGGTGAGGTTGATGACGTCGCTGCCCTGCTGCCAGTGGAACAGGAAGGACAGGCTGAGGTCCTGGTACTTCAGCGTGTTGGCGAAGCCCATGATGAAGTCCGGCTCGGTGTCGCCGACCTTCCTCACGATGGGGTTGCCGTTCTCGTCACGGCCCACGTTGCCGACAATCTGCGTGGCGGACTGACCCTGCTCGATGCGGAAGGCGCCCAGCGCCGTGCCGAAGCCGCCCGTGAGGAACGAGGGCACCGGCAGGTCCGTCACCCGGCTGCGGTTGAGGGCGAACGTCGCCGAGCTCGTCCACTCGAACGCGCCCTTCACCGGCGTCACCTGCACCATGGCCTCGATGCCGCGGTTGCGCAGCGAGCCGCCGTTGAAGATCTGCGTGGTGAAGCCCGTGGACGGGGGCAGCGAGCGCTGCAGGAGCAGGTCGTGGAGGGTGCGCTGGTAGACGGTCAGCTCCGTCACCAGGTCGCCGCCGAAGAACATCGCGTCGACACCCGCCTCGAACTCGCGCTGCCGCTCGGGCTTGATGTTCGGGTCGCCGGCGATGCCGGAGCCCACGAGACCCGGGCTGCCCTGGACGTTGTTGATGGTCGGCATGCTGTTGAACTTCATGCCGTAGCGCGGCTGGTTGCCCGTCTCACCGTACGCGGCGCGCACCTTGAACTCGTTCACGCTGCTGTGGAACGAGGGGATGCGGTAGGCGGTCGCCAGCTTCGGGTAGAAGTACAGCTTGTTCTCGTTGCCGTTGGCGCTGCTCTGCTCGGCACGCACGGCTCCCACGAGGGTGAGCCGCTCGTCCAGCATGAGCATCTCCTCCTGCACGTAGTAGCCGCGGTCGCGGATGAGCTGGCGGTCCTGCCGCACGCCCACCACCGTGCCGGAGTCCACGTTGGGCTGGCCGGCGTTCAGGTTCTCGCTGACCACGTACACCGAGTTGACGCTGCGCTCCTCGAGCTGGGCGCCGACGGAGGTGTTGGCCACGAGGAACTTCGACGCGGGCCGGTACGTGTGCACCAGGTTGAGGCCGCCGTTCAGGTTGCGCACCTGGCTGGTGCCGAACAGCGACGTGCCCGGGAAGGTGTCGTCCACCGGCTCGAAGTTGAGCTCGGGCGGGAACAGCAGCGAGTTCTCCTGCTGGAAGCGGTCCACGCCCGCGTTGGCGAGGACGCGCAGGTGGTGCGCGTCCGTCTTCCACACGTGCACGGTGGCATCACCCGCGCCGATGAAGCGCCACACGTCCTCGTCGTTCTTCACCAGCGCCGCCGTCTGCAGCGGGTTGGCGCCGTTCCCGAGGAAGGGGTTCTTCGGGTACACGCCCGCGCCGTCCGCCTGGTAGTCCATGAACTCGGGCGCGTACGGCATCACCATGTAGGCGGTGATGGTGCTGTTGTCGTTGTTGGTGAGGCCGCGCTGGCCCAGCGTGTGGAGGAGGTTGGTGGAGAGGTTGACCTCCACCGCGTCGCCCAGGTTCTGGCCGAGGTTGAGGCGGAACGACTGCTTCTCATAGCCGGTGTTGGCCATGATGCCTTCGTCGTTCTTCACCATCGCCGAGGCGAAGTACTTCGTGTTGCCGACCGCGCCGCTGACACTGGCCAGCGTCTCCGAGGAGAGGTCCCGGCGGCCCGCCAGCAGCGACTCCTGGTCGAACTTGCGGCCCGGCTGGTAGTACTGCGCCGCGCCCTCGCCGAAGGTGTCGATGACCTCCTGCACGTTGTCGAAGCTGCGGGAGCCAATCTTGTTGGCCAGCGAGTAGAAGCCCAGGCGCTGGGTGATGTCCACGCGGGGCTCACCCGCGCGGCCGCGCTTGGTGTTGATGATGACCACGCCGTTGGCCGCCTTGGAGCCGTAGATGGCGGCGGCGGACGCACCCTTGAGGACCTCGATGCTCTCGATGTCGTTGGGGTTGATGTCCGCGATGCGGTTGACCTGGTTGTCCTGCGTGGGGTTCGGGTTGGAGCCGCCCACGGAGTCCGTCACCGTGTACACGCCCGACGCGATGGCCACGTCGCTGACGAGCACGCCGTCGATGACGTACAGCGGCTGCGTGGAGCCGTTGATGGTGGACACGCCGCGCAGGCGCAGCTGCATACCGCCACCCGGCGCGCCGCCGTTGGACTGGATGTTGGCGCCCGCCACCTTGCCCTGCAGCGCCTGGTCCACCGTCTGCGCGGGCGAGCGGTTGAGCTCCTCGGCGTTCACCGAGGCCACCGAGTTGGCCAGGTTCTTTCGGGCCACCTCACTGGCGCGGCCCACCACCACCATCTCCTCGGCGAAGACGTTGTCGAGCTCGACCTTCACCGAGCTCTGGCCGGCGCCGATGCGAATCTCCTTCTCGCCGTAGTCCTGGCTGGAGAAGAGCAGCGTCACCGAGCCCGCCGGCACGTTGGGCAGAGAGAAGGTACCGTCCAGCTCCGTCTCCACGCCCTGGGTGGTGCCCTTGATGATGACGCGCACGAGGGGCAAGCCCTCGTTCGTCATGCGGTCCACCACCTGGCCCTTGACGGTGCGCCCCACCGGAGTCGGCGCGGGCTGCGCCGCGGGAGCAGTCGCCGCCGGAGCGGCGGGTTGGGCCGCGGGAGCCTGCGCCGCGGGAGCCTGGGTTTCCGGAGCCGGCGCCGCGCTGTTCGCGTCCTGCGCCAGGGTTTCCAACGAGAAGAGTGCGATTACGCACCCCGGGATCAACGCCCTTCTCAGCGTCATTCGGTCCTCACGTCGCCACGTTTGAACGGCCCCCCCTGCAGGATGCCGTGGAGTGAATCGTCCCTGGCTGAACGCTTCCGAGTCAACGACATATCTGGTTTCTGAAACTTGCTCGCCTCTACAGAGAGACCGGAATTCTCCGCCTGACCGTATGAGTAGGCAGGATGGCGCGGGTCCGTGTCGGTTGAGACCCGGATTGACACGGGCCGTCGAGCCCGCCGCACCGCGACGACGTCGCGCGGCGGGCGATGACGCGGCACTCCGTTGCGAACGCGGGTGTGTTGCACCTGCAATCAAGTCTCTTCCTCGAGCCCGTCTCCAGGTCCTCGCGTGGGAGCGAAGCGCGTGGGGTGCCGGGCTCGCGGTGCCCGCCATGGAGCCGCGCCGCCGTGAAGCCGCCGGTGCTCGCCGGGCTCATGGAGGCCGCGCGCCGGAACCCCCGTTCCCAAGGTCCGCCGCCCGCCGGGTGACGGGGCGGGCTCGAGGGGGCGAGAGGCGCGACACAAGTGCCCGTCAACAGGGGTTTTCCTGGGTCAGCCGGGGTTTTCCGCCCCCGTCCGGAGGGGAGGGGCGTCGGGAGGCCTCATGACGCGGAAAGACGTGTTGCCCCGGGGCCCGGCCCTCCCATAAGAGACCGACGAACATGGCGATGAACGAGCGTTACGAGCCGCAGGCGATTGAAGGCAAGTGGCAGACCCGCTGGGACGAGGCGGGCATCTTCCGGGCGGGCAAGCGCCCGAGCTCACCCAAGAAGTACATCCTCGAGATGCTGCCGTACCCCAGCGGGAAGATGCACATGGGGCACGTGCGCAACTACCTCATCGGGGACGTGTACTCGCGCTACTTCCTGATGCGCGGGTTCGACGTGCTGCACCCCATGGGCTGGGACGCCTTCGGCCTGCCGGCGGAGAACGCGGCCATCAAGGACGGCGTGCACCCGGCGGTGCGCACCGAGGAGAACATCGCCTCCTTCAAGAAGGAGATCAAAAGCCTCGGGTACGCGTACGACTGGGACCGTGAGGTCAACACCAGCAAGCCCGAGTACTACCGCTGGAACCAGTGGTTCTTCATCCAGATGCTGGAGCGCGGGCTCGTCTACCGCCGCTTCAGCAAGGTGAACTGGTGCACCGGCTGCCACACCGTCATCGCCAACGAGCAGGTGAAGGACGGTGTCTGCGAGCGCTGCGACTCGCCCGTGGTGGACAAGGAGATGCCCGAGTGGGCGTTCCGCATCACCCGGTACTCGCAGGACCTGCTGGACGCGCTGGACACCCTCAAGGAGTGGCCGGACCGCATCACCTCCATGCAGCGCAACTGGATTGGCCGCTCGGATGGCGCCGAGGCGGACTTCCAGGTGAAGGGGCATGACGCCTCGCTGCGCGTCTTCACGACCCGCGTGGACACCATCTACGGCTGCACCTACGTGGTGCTCGCGCCGGACCACAAGCTGGTGGCGCAGGTGACGACGCCGGAGCGCCGCGCGGACGTGGAGGCCTTCGCGAAGAGGATGGCCGCCCAGTCCAAGACGGAGCGCCTGGGCGAGGACGCGGAGAAGGAGGGTGTCTTCACCGGTGCGTACGCGGTGAATCCCTTCACCGGCCAGCCCGTGCCCATCTGGATCGCCAACTTCGTGGTGAGCGACTACGGCACCGGCGCGGTGATGAGCGTGCCCGCCCACGACGAGCGCGACTTCGCCTTCGCGCGCAAGTACGGCCTGCCCATCAAGGTCGTCGTGCAGCCGGCCTCGGGCGACAAGCTTCCCGAGAGCGACAAGCTGGAGGCGGCCTACACCGAGTACGGCGTGCTGGTGGACTCGGGTGAGTACTCGGGCCAGACGTCCGAGGCGGCGCGCCAGGCCATGGCCGCGAAGCTGGAGAAGGACGGGAAGGGCCGCGCCACGGTGACGTACCGCCAGAAGGACTGGGGCTTCAGCCGCCAGCGCTACTGGGGCACGCCCATCCCCATCGTCTACTGCGAGAAGTGCGACCCGGAGCGCCAGGGCATCCCCGTGCCGCTGGAGCAGCTGCCCGTGCGCCTGCCGGAAATCGACACCCAGGCGGTGCTCACCGGCAAGGGCGAGCCGCCGCTGGCCAAGGTGCCCGAGTGGGTGAACACCACCTGCCCGAAGTGCTCGGGCCCCGCCCGGCGCGAGGCGGAGACGATGGACACCTTCGTCGACTCCTGCTGGTACTTCGCGCGCTACCTGTCGCCGCGCTACGACGCCGCGCCGTTCGACCCGAAGGAGGCCCAGCGCTTCCTCCCCGTGGACGTCTACGTGGGCGGGCCCGAGCACGCGGTGATGCACCTGCTGTACTTCCGGTTCTGGACCCGCGTCATGAAGCTCCTGGGCCTGAGCCCGGTGGACGAGCCCGTCACGCGCCTGATTACCCAGGGCATCGTCAACGGCCCCGACGGCCGGAAGATGTCCAAGCGCTGGGGCAACGTGGTGGCGCCCGCCTCCATCGTCCAGAAGTACGGCGCGGACACCGCGCGCGCCTACGTGCTCTTCGCCGGCCCGCCGGAGCGCGACTTCGACTGGTCCGACGACCAGGTGGAGGGCGTGTTCCGCTTCCTCAAGCGCGTCTGGACGCTGGCGGCCACGCACCACGAGGCGGTGGCCGGCGTCACGCATGACGGCGCGTACGAGGGCAAGGCGCTGGAGACGCGCCGCGCCGCGCACAAGTGCCTCAAGCGGGTGGGGGAGGCGATTGAACGCCTGTCCTTCAACACCGCCATCGCCGGCATCATGGAGTGCGTGAACGCGCTCTACGCCCAGGGCACGCCGGAGACGCCCGCGGAGAAGGCGGCCATGGCCGAGGCCATCCGCCTGCTCGCGGTGGTGCTCACGCCCTTCGCGCCGCACATCGCGGACGAGGTGGCGGAGGCGTACGGCTCGAAGGAGCTCACCGTCGCGCAGCCGTGGCCGGACTTCGACCCGGCGCTGGTGGTGGACGACGTCATCCCCTACGCCGTGCAGGTGAACGGCAAGCTGCGCGCGGAGATTCGCGTGGCGGCGGACGCGGGGGAGGCGGACGTGCGCAAGGCGGCGGAGGCGGACGAGAAGGTGCAGGCCGCCATCGTGGGCAAGACGGTGCGCAAGTTCGTCTTCGTCCCCAAGCGGCTGGTGAACTTCGTCGTCGGCTGAGCGGGGGCCAGGGGTGCCGGCAGAGGTCCTCGTCATGTGTGGTGCGTGTGGGCGGCCCCAGGCGGCGGGCGGCCCGCGCTGCATCGCCTGTGGTGCCCCGCTGCCGGACGCGCCCCTTCCCGGGGCGCCCGTCTCCCAGGCGCCCTTCCTCGACGCGGACCTGGGTGGCGGGCGCGCCCTCTCCGGCGAGGGGGAGCGCCTGTCCTACCGGAGCAGCGCGTCCGAGTCGCCGCAGGTGGTGGACCTGGGCAGCCTGCGCGGGGTGGAGCTGCGCACGCGCGCCTTCGTCGAGGCGCTGGCCCTGGGCGCCTTCGCCCTGCTGGGCTTCGTGGCCCGCGCGCCCGCGCTGAAGGTGGTGGCCTTCGGGGTGGCGGCGCTGGGCGTGCTGCTGGCGGCGGTGTGCCGCTCCCACGTGCTGGTGCTGGAGACGTCCCCCACGGGCCGGGTGCGCTGGCCGCTGGGCCTGGCGCGCCGGGGCTCCGAGCGGGACGCGCGCCTGCTCGCCGCCTGGGAGACGCTGGCCGGCGTGGTCCGCGCCCGGGGCGTGCCGGTGCGCGCGGTGGGCTCCGGGCGGGAGGTACAGCCGCCGCCCCAGCCTCCTGGGCCCCACGACGGCCCCCGCGCGTGACGCGCGCGACGCGCCCGTGCCTCCGTGCTCGGGGCGGGTGCCGCGGGACGAGCAGCCTTCATCCCCGCCCGCGCTCTTTCCGTGATGGCCCGCGCGCTTGACGGACAGGCGCGGCCGGGTAGGGTGCCGCGCATGTCGCGTCCCTTCGCGCCCGTGTTCCGGCGCCTCCGGTCGGGTGTGGTGCTGGGAGTGTCGGCGGCCTGCGTGGCCGTGGGCGCGGGGTGTGGCTACCGCTTCACGCCCCGGGGCTCGGGTCTGCCGGAGGGGATGAGCACCCTCTGCGCGCCGCTCTTCTTCAACGAGACGGCGGAGCCCACGCTGGAGGCGCTCTTCACGCGCTTCCTGCGGCAGGAGTTGACGCGGGTGGGGCGCCTGGGCCAGGGCCCCGCGTGCGACGCGCGCGTGGAGGGCGCGGTGCTGTCCGTGTGGAACCAGCCCACCATCGTGGGCAACTACTTCCGTGTCGTCGCCTCGGCCCGGCTGCGGCTCGTCAACAAGGACGGGCAGGTCGTCAAGGAGACGCACGTCAGCGGCACGGAGGACTACCTCCTGGGCACGGGTGACGTCCTGGAGGCGGAGACCAACCGTCAGGCCGCGCTGGACCGCCTGGCGGAGATGCTCATGCGCGACGGGTTCGATCGGCTGACGAACGCCTGGTGAGGAGACGCGGGTCTCCTCCCGGCAGCCTGCTCAGCTCGAAGCGAGGTGGGGCCACGCGAGGCGGCCCCGGGGTGCGGCGCTCAGGCCTGGGCGCGGGCGGCCTTCGAGGCGGCCTTGGCGAGGCGGGAGATGCGGCGCGAAGCGGTGCGCTTGTGCAGCACGCCCTTGGAGGCGGCCTTGTTCAGCGCCTTGGAGGCCCCCTTGAGGGCGTCCGTCGGGTTCCCACCCTTGGTGGCGAGCGCCTCACGGGCGGCCTTCACGGCGGTCTTCACCTCACCGCGGACGGTGACGTTGCGCGCGCGGCGCTTGAGGGACTGACGGTGACGCTTCTCTGCGGACTTGGTGTTGGCCAAGAGAAATCTCCAGCTAAAGGCAGGCTAAAAGAGGCGCCGTCCTTACTGCGACGCCTCGCAGGCGTCAAGGCGGGTGTGCGCGTCCAGCCCGGTTTTCCGGACTCTGAGCGCACACCTCGGGCACCTGCGGGGAAGAATCACCCGGCGGAGGTCGCGTATTCCCACACCAGCCCGGCGGGGTCCTGGAAGGTGAGCCGTCCGTCCCGGAGTTCGCCCGCCGCGCCGGGGCGGGCCTCTTCCAGGGCCTCCCGGAGCCGCTCCACGGCCCGCCGGGAGGGGGCTTCCAGGATCAGACCGCCCAGACCGCTGAGGCC
>NZ_JABBJJ010000200.1 GCF_012933655.1 Pyxidicoccus fallax
CTCCACCCACGTCCCAGGTCATTCCCCTGGCGCGCGGCGGAACCACCTCCCCTATCGCGTCAGGCTGACATGGCCGAGCCCCGCCTGTCCCTACCCATCACGCCCGCCTGCCCTCCGGCCCGCCGAGGAGAGTCCACGTCCAGCCCATTCACATGCGCCCGGGCCCGTCCCCAATGCAACGGGTCGGTTGCAGCGGGAGGTCGGCCGGAGCCTCCCGCCCCCGCATGGCGGCCCCGCGCACGCTGGCGTCTTCGCGCAAGCGTTTGGCGCGACAGAGGAAAACTCGTTCCGGCACCTGGGCCAGTATGCCCTTGTCGCCAGTCGCCAACAGCGCCCGGCGGCAAGGGGGAACAACCGTACGCACAGTGCGGGAGGGGGACGTAGATGTCACGCGTCGCGCATGGGTCGGGCCAGGGGTTTTCGGGGGAAAACATGAGGCTCACCGAAGTGACGCGCGGAAACACAGGGGCCACGGCTTGCAGACCCGGGCGTCAGGCCCGGGCGGAGCGGGACGAAGCGGTCGAGGGGGACGTAGGGGGAATCGCGGTACCGGAGCTGGCGTGCTTCGCGGGGGCGAAGCGGATGCAGCTGGCGGTGCTCGCGAGGTCGACCGTCACGGGTTCGCTCCGTGAAGCAATGGAAGACGTGACGCGGGTGGCGACGATGCGCCCGCAAACCTTTGGATGGGCCCGGACGTTGGCACGGCTGAGGGCGCTCTCGCGCCCCGCGGTGTCCTGGGAGCTGTCCGGAGGAGAGAAGGGGGAGCCGCGGCTCGCCCGGGACTCAGTCCGGGTGGGGCCGTAGCAGGCACCTTGGGGGGTGCCACATTTTTCGAGTGTTTCGCTGGAGGGGTCCAAGGCCCTCCGGAAACCTCAAGGGCGGGTAGGAGGGCGGTACCGCGGGGGCGGTGCCGTCTGCGGCAGGGGGACCCGGGGTCACGCTCGCCAGAGGGGGAGAGCGAGCCCGAGAATGGGTCATATCCGGGGGGTGCTCCGAGGTCATCGGGGCATCCCCCGTTGCTTTGCGGGCTCGAAAGGCCCGGGGGCTACTCCACGCGCAGCGTCGCGGTGCCGGTCAGCTCGCGGTCGAGGGTGAGCCAGAGGGCGTCACCGGCCTCGTCCACGGAGGCGAAGTAGTCCACGTCCGCCTTCAGGGACTTGCCGTCCAGCGTGACGCGGGTGGGGGCGTCGGAAGCGGTGTAGCCGCGGAGCACCACCACGGGGTGGGTGAGCGTGCGGGTGCCGGCCTCGAAGCGCAGCGTCGCGCGGTTGGAGGCGGCCTGGGCCTCCCATGTGGCGTAGACGGGGTTGTAGCCGGGCACGTCATAGGCGACGGCGTCGGTGCGCCCCACGCCGCCGGGGCCCCGGGTGATGACGGTGCCCTCGGTGGCCGTCAGCCGGATGCCCTGCCAGGCCTCCACCTCCGCGGCCTGCTTCATCACCGGGTCCTCGGTGTGCGGGTCCAGCACCATGAACACCGAGTAGCTCTGGTACGGGTAGCCGGAGAGGTTGGCGTCGTCGCCGTAGCGGGGGTACTGGCGCTTGCCCACCGCGCCGTAGTTGCTGCCCCACGCCATGCGGTGCGAGCGGGTGGTGGTGGGCAATTCGTACTGGTTGAGCTGGTACGTCCAGTTCCAGTCCTGGGGCATGGGGCCGTCCTCGTCGCGCTGGCCCCAGGTCGAGTAGGCCCAGTAGCCGCCGGCGGGCTTCTGGGCCCACGTCTGCGTCTGCACCACGCCCATCTCCGCGTCCGGGGAGGCCGTCCACATGCGGGTGTAGGGGACGACGTTGGGCTCGCGGTAGTCCCAGCCGCTCGACATCGTCACGGGGGAGGACAGCGTCACGAAGCGGTGGCGGTCTCCCCAGCCGAGGCCGGCGATTTCGGAGTAGGCGTTGCCGTCGAAGAGCAGGTCTCCGTAGGGCGAGCGCACGTCGGCGTTGAGGGCATCCGCGGGAGCCCCCGAGGCATCGTGCGTAATCGCATACAGCGGGTGGCTGCGGCCGGTGGCGAAGAGGTAGTGCACCGTCACGTTGACGATGTGGCCCTCGAGGGGGAGCGGCCAGCGGAACTCGTGCACGGCGTGGTGGCGGCCCTCGAAGACGGTGCGCCAGGTGCCTCGCACGCCCTCGGTCCAGTTGCCCCAGGTGCTGCCTTCGTGGATGTGACAGACGACCATGCCCCAGCCGGGGACCTCGGCCCTGCCGCCGTCACAGGTGCGCTGGGCACCGGCGGCCTCGTAGGTGTAGCGGCGCAGGTAGCCGCCGTTCCACCCGGCGGGGTCCCTGGCGTCGTTGCGCACCAGCGCGGCCGAGCGGGGCCGGCAGTCGGTGTCGCGCCAGGTGAAGCGGTCCACGCGGAAGCCGTCGAGGTCCACGCCGCGCTCCAGCCGCAGCGGCGCACAGTCGCTGGCGCCGGGGCCGGGCTTCACCTCCTTGCCACCACACGCCGCCATCGCCAGGGACAGCAGCACGGCGACGCCGCGCGCTCCGGGCAGGGGGACCGGGCTCTTCATGTCGGACGTCATCGTCGCTCCCTCGCGGCGACAGGGGCCCTCCGCACGAGGAGCCGTGCCGCCCCCTCGTCCTGCCAAACCTGCGCGCCCGGGCGCAAGGACACGGGGGGTGGGCAGGAGGCCCAGGAGACAGCGCGCGGGCGTTCGGGCGTCGCGAAGCGGTGGATGGTAGTAGCTTGCCCTCATGGCTCGCTGGTTCAACACCGCCGGTCCGTGCAACCCGGCCAACCACTACATGCTCCCCGCCTTGCGGCGGCTGCCCGAGGTCCAGCGGTTGATCGACCAGCAGGGCTACTTCGTCGTTCACGCACCCAGGCAGGTGGGCAAGACGACCGCGCTGCTCTCGCTCGCCCAGGAGCTCACCTCCGAGGGGCGTTATGTGGCGGCCCTGGTCTCCATGGAGGTGGGGGCCGGCTTCCCACAGGACATCGGTGCCGCCGAGGCGGCCATCCTCCAGAGCTGGCGCGGCGCGATGCGAGCACAGCTCCCCACCGAGCTGCAGCCACCGCCTTTTCCCGAAGCACCTCCCGGGAGTCGTATCGCCACGGCCCTCGCGTCCTGGTCCGAGACCGCGCGCAAACCGGTGGTCGTCTTCCTGGACGAAATCGACGCACTTCGCGACGACGTGCTGATCTCCGTGCTTCGCCAGCTCCGCGACGGTTACCGCAACCGCCCGGGACACTTCCCCTCCTCGCTCGCGCTCATCGGCCTGCGCGACGTGCGCGACTACAAGGTGACCTCCAGCGGGAGTGACCACCTGGCCAGCTCCAGCCCCTTCAACATCAAGGTCCGCTCCCTCACGATGCGCGACTTCACGGAGGAGGAGGTGGCCGAGCTCTACGCCCAGCACACCGCGGACACGGGCCAGCGCTTCGAGCCCGAGGCCCTCGCCCTCGCCTTCGCGCTCACCCAGGGTCAGCCCTGGCTCGTCAACGCCCTGGCCAAGGTCACCGTCGAAGAGCTCGTCACCGACACGGCGCAGCCCGTCCGCCGCGCGGACATCGAGCGCGCGAAGGCCATCCTCATCCAGCGCCAGGAGACACACCTGGACAGCCTCGCGGAGCGCCTGCGCGAGCCACGCATCCGCGCCATCCTGGAGCCCATGCTCGCGGGCGAGCTGTTGGGTGACGTGCCCGAGGATGACAGACGCTTCGCCATCGACCTGGGCCTGCTTCGCCGGAACCCGGAGGGCACGCTCGAGGTCGCCAACCCCATCTACCGCGAGGTCATCGTCGGATTCCTCGCGTCCGGCACGCGGGCCACCCTCCCCTCCATCCAGCCCTCCTGGCTGAAGCCGGACGGACGCCTGGACACGGAGCGCCTGCGCGACGCCTTCCTCGCATTCTGGCGCCAGCACGGCGAGCCGCTGCTGGCCACCGCGCCCTACCACGAGATTGCGCCCCACCTGGTGCTGATGGCCTTCCTGCACCGGGTGGTCAACGGCGGCGGCTCCATCGAGCGCGAGTACGCCATCGGCCGGGGACGCATGGACCTGTGCGTGCGCCACGGACCGGACACCCTCGCCATCGAAATCAAGGTCTGGCGCGACAGGGAGCCCGACCCGTTGCCCGAGGGACTCACCCAGCTCGACGGCTACCTCCAAGGGCTCGGGCAGCGGGGCGGCTGGCTCGTGCTCTTCGACCGCCGGAGCGGCCAGCCTCCCATCGCCGAGCGCACGCGCGCCGAGGAGGCCCGGACGCCTTCGGGCCTCCCCGTCACCGTCATCCGCGCCTGAGGGCCTCAGCCCGCCTTCGCGGTGCCCTTCTCCGCGTGCCACGCGGCGAGCACTTCCTTCTCCCGCTCCGCGGTGATGCCGGCGTCCATCTTCGCCTGGCGCTCGGGCGGCAGCGTCTTGAACCACGCCAGCGTGTCCCGGATGGTCTCCGCCGTCGGCCGGAAGGTGAGGCCCGCGGCCAGCGCCTTGTCGACGTTCACCATCCCCAGCCCACCCTCTTCACCCGTGCGCGGCATCCACGCCGGCAGGTCCGTCCACGGCGACACCTTCTGCTTCTCCAGGAAGGCCGTGTCCACCCACGTGAAGCGCGCGTCGCCGCCGATGACCTGCTTGTTCTGCTCCAGGAAGTCCTTCATCAGCACCGGCTTGTTCGGGCCCGTGGCGTTGTAGATGCCCGTGGCGCGGCGCTCCACACCGAGGATGATGAACCGCGCCAGGTCTCGCGCGTCGATGAACTGGATGGGGTCCTGCCCGTCACCCGGGGCGAGCACCTCGCCCCCGCGCGCCACGCGCACCGGCCAGTACGTGAAGCGGTCCGACGGGTCGTCCGGTCCGACGATGAGGCCGGGGCGGATGTTGAGCACGCGGCCCGGCATCGCCGTCTCCGCCGCCTTCTCGCACAGCGCCTTCAGCGCGCCGTAGTGCTCCATCACCTTCTCCGTCGTCTCGTCCTCCACCGTGGCCAGCGGCGACGCCTCGGTGATGCCCGGCTTCGACAGGTCCTTGTAGACGGAGATGGAGGAGACGAAGACGTAGTGCTCCGTGTTGGGCGCCAGCAGCTCCGCGGAGGCCTTCACCATGCGCGGCACATAGCCGGAGGTGTCCACCACCGCGTCCCACTTGCGGCCCTCCAGCGCCTTCAGGCCGTTGTCCCTGTTCGGGTCGCGGTTGCCCTGCAGCTTCTCCACGTCCGGGAAGATGTTGGGGTTCGTCTTCCCACGGTTGAAGAGCGTCAGCGTGTGCCCGCGCGAGCGCGCGAACTCCACCAGCGCCGGGCCCAGGAAGCTGGTGCCGCCCAGGATGAGGATGTTCTGCGGCTTGCCCGGAGGCGGCAGCTTCTCGGCCTGGGCCGCGGCGCCCGTGGTGCTCCCATTGCCGGACGTGCCCGTCGACGCACACCCCATGGCCCAGAGCGAGCCCACCGCGGCCGCTCCCTGAATCACTCCCCTGCGGGACAGCTTCATGCCGTGTTTCCTCCTGCCTTCTGGAAGGACTGCGTGCCGGCCTCGTGATGCCTCAGCGGGCCGGGACATTATCGGGAACCGCGGGCTCCAGCGTGGCCGGAGCGCCTGGCGTCTGCCGCCGCTGGTGCCGCGCGAGGTACAGCGACACCGCGAGCCACAACCCCGCCAGCGGCACCGCCGTCAGCGACAGGCCCGTCATGCTCATGCCGAGCGCCTTCAGCCCCTCCTGCAGCCAGCCGCTCACCGTATCGCTGCCGCGGTACACCACCGTGTCGATGAAGCTCTTCGACTTGTAGCGGGCCTCGCGGTCCACCGTGGTGAAGAGGATTTCGCGCGACGGCCGCTCCAGCGCGTAGTGGCTCGCGCCGCGCACCGCCTTGAAGAGGATGAGCACCACCAGGAGCGGCGCCGCCGCCAGCCCGAGGAAGCCCAGCATGGTGAGCACCGGCGCCACCGCCATGGCCGCGCCCAGCCCCAGCTTGGAGATGAAGCGCCCCGTCACGAAGGCCTGCACCGCCAGCGTCGCCAGCTGCACGTAGAAGTCGATGTCGCCGAACAGCGCCGTGCGGTGCGCGGCGTCCTTGCCCACCTCCGCCACGAGCCGCACTTCCTGGAAGTTGATGAACGTGGACGTGGCCGCGTAGAGGAACACCTGGAGGCCCAGCGCCAGCAGGAACGGCGACGTGAGCAGCAGCCGCAGCCCCGCGAGCACGCCGCCGCCCACCGGCCCCTCCGCCACCGGCGGCTGGTGTTGCACGTCATGGGCCCAGCGCGACAGCTGGCGCACGCACTGCGCGCTCACCTCCAGCAGCACCACGGAGATGAGGATGAGGTTCACCGGGCCCAGGGGCTTGGCCAGCCGTCCCACCAGGAAGGGCCCCAGGAGCATGCCCGTGGTGCCTCCCGCCGCGATGAAGCCGAACAGACGCTTGCCCTGGCCGCTGGCGAAGACGTCCGACATGAAGCTCCAGAAGATGGAGACGACGAAGAGGTTGTAGACGCTCAGCCACACGAAGAAGACGCGCGACACCAGCACGGGCGCCACTTCCAGCTTCAGCAGCGCGAACATCGCCAGCAGGCAGAGCAGGAAGAAGCGGTAGACGCGCGGGATGACGACGCGCCGCGGCCAGCGCGCCACCAGGGCGGAGAAGGCCGGCACCACCGCCAGCATCACCAGGAAGGTGGCGGTGTACAGCTCCGGCAGGTCCTTCACGCTGCCCGCCGTGCCCAGCTCCGTGCGGATGGGCCGGAGGATGGCGTAGCCGCACATGAGCGTGAAGAAGTAGAGGAACGACCAGAGGACCGCCCCCACCTCCTCGTCCCGGACATCCATGAATCGCTTGAGCATGGGTGAAGGTCGCGCCTGTTGAAGGATGCCTGGAGGCCTGGGCCCCGGCCGGGCGCGTGGTTGGACGAACCCGGCCCCGTGCAGTGTATTCCCGGGTTCCTTGTCCAGCGAACGTTCTCCGCCGCCCGGAGTCGCACGGGCGGACGGAGCGTGTGGGGGCGGCCCCACCGGTACACCGGCGGGGCCGCGGGTCGGAGGAGCTACTTCGCGGCGGCGAGCGCCTCGCGCAAGGCGGCCTCCACGCGGGGCAGGGCCTCCTCGATTTCCTTCACCGAGGTGGCGCCCACGGACAGGCGGAACCAGCCGGTGTCCTCGGACAGGCCGAAGGCCTGGAAGGGCACCACCGCGAAGCTCGCCTTCTCCAGCAGGAGCTTGCGGATGTCGTCGTTCGTCTTCAGGCCGCCCTTGCCCACCAGGTCGAAGCGCACGGACAGGTAGATGGCGCCCTGCGGGGCGATGTGCTGCACGGGCAGCCCCGCCTCACGCATCCGCGTGAAGCCTCGGTGCAGCGCCTCCAGCCGCTCGTCCACGCGCTGGCGCATGACCTGGAGGAAGGACTCGGTGGCCTGCGTGTCGTCGAGGTAGCGGGCCACGGCGACCTGCTCGGCCTTGGGGGCCCAGGCGCCCACGTGGCCCAGCACGTCGCGCATGCGGGCGATGATGGTCGGCGGGCCCACGCCCCAGCCCACGCGCACGCCGGTGGAGGCGAAGGCCTTGGAGATGCCGTCCACGAAGACGGTGTACTTCGCCACCTCGGGCACCAGCTCCACGGGCGTCACGTGCTTCACCCCACCGAAGCTCAGCACCCAGTAAATCTGGTCGTACATGAGGATGAGCGGCTTCTGGCCGCGCTTCTCACGCTCGCGGTTCTCCGCGACGACGCGCTCGCAGATGGCGGCCAGCGCGTCCGGCGAAATCATGGTGCCGGTGGGGTTGAGCGGGCTGCACAGGCATAGCAGCCGCGCGGAGGGCAGGTGGGGCGCAAGTTGCTCCACCGTGGGCATGAAGCCGTGCGCGGCGTCCGTCGTCACCACCACGCTCTTGGCGCCCAGCATGTATGCGTAGTGGTTGTTGTTCCACGAGGGCACCGGGTAGACGACCGTGTCGCCCTCGTCCAGCACGGCGCGGTAGGTGCCGTAGATGATGGGGCGGGCGCCGCCAGCGATGACGATGCCCTCCAGCGGGTACTTCAGGCCGAGCGCGCGCTCGTAGAAGCGCTGCACCGACTGGCGCAGGTCCAGCACGCCGTCGGACGGGGGGTAGTTCGTCTCCCCGGCCTGGAGCGCGGTGGCGATGTTCTGCCGCAGCCCGTCCGGAATGGGGAACTCCTTCGGAGCGAAGTCGCCCACCGTCAGGTTGCACACCTTCTGGCCTTTGGCGACGAGCTCCCGGATTTGCGCGGCGATTTTCAGGATCTCGCTGCCGACGAGACCCCGCGCCATGGTGCCCACGGTGCTGTCATCCCGAGCGGGGCGGGGAAGGGAGGTGAGGTCGATTGCCATGAGGTGTTGCTCTCCGGTTCGGTCGCGTTGAGGGTGGCCACGCGGACTGCGGCCGGGCGCGCACCATAACCGCGGCACGCCCCTCCCTGTCTCATCCATTTGCATTGGCTCGCCGAGGTGCCGCCGCTTCAATTTTCCGGAAGGTGACTTCCCGCCCGTCGGACCGTCGTGCGGGGGGCACCCGGGCCATCGGGCCCTCCGTGGACCGGTGGGGCTTCCGCGTCTGTCTCCGGTGACTGTCCCGTCCTCCCGTCCCCGATATGCCCGGAACAGACCGTCGTTTTCCGGAACGACAGCGCCGGTAGTCGGAGCAGCAACGGCTGGCTCCCGGCGTTTCATGTCCAACACCCACACTCCCGAGGGCAACCCCACGGCCACGCGGACTCCGCGCGCGCCGCACGGGAGACCCTCGTCACGAGGTCAGACCATGAAGCTCCTCAAGCGAAGCCTGCTGGTCCTCTCGTCGTTGCTGGTGGCGTCCTCCTCGGCGGCCGCGGCGGACCGCCCCATCAACACGCGCCTCTTCGGCACGCGCGCCATCATCGCGTGCGACCCGGTGGAGAAGTCCTGCGGCATGGCGGTCATCACCTTCCCCAGCGGCGCCAGCGGGCTGGTGCCGTACGGGCGCCCGGACGTCGCGGTGGCCTCCATGTCGGTGCCCTCGGTGGATGACGCGAACGCCATCATCGCGCGCATCGACAAGGGCGAGGCGCCCCAGGCCGCCATCGACAACGTGCTGGCCGTGGACCCGGAGGGCTCCATCCGCCAGTTCGCCGCGGTGAAGCTGCACCCGGACGGCACGGTGACGGTGGGCCAGCGCACCGGCTCGGAGGCCAACCCCTTCACCTGCGCCGTCAAGGGCAGCACCTTCGTGGTCCAGGCCAACAACATGACCGTCGGGAGCATCTGCGACGCCATGGTGCAGGGCTTCCAGCAGACCCGGGGCAGCCTGCCGCAGCGGATGCTCGCCTCGCTCAAGGCGGGCGCCCGCGTGGGCGGGGACAAAAACGGCGAGCGCTCCGGCGTCATCCGCGTGTGGAACAACACGAGCGCGTCCGCGCCCTACACGCATGTGCTCGCCGAGGCCACCGTCCATGGGAGCATGACGGCGCTGCGGGATTTGGAGGTGCAGCTCATCCGGCATCAGGCGGGGATTGCGCCGCCGTACGCGGCGGACCTCGTGGTGCTGGACAGGGACACGGCGCGGTTCATGAAGCGCTCGCTGCGCCGGCTCGGGTACTACGACGGACCGATGGACGGCAGCTGGTCCGCGGGCGCCGAGCAGGCCCTGGCCGACTTCACCTGGAACAACATCTTCCACGACAAGCCCACCGTGGTGGAGAACGGCGTGCGGAAGATTGACGGGGTGCTCGTGCGCTTCCTGGCCAACACGGACCTCGACGTGCTCCTGCCGGCTTCCGCGGAGTAGGGCATGGGGTGTGCCGGGCCCCTTCCGCGTCGCCGAGAGCGGAAGGTCCCGCTTCCACGCCGTGGCACTGGAACCCGGGCGCCGCTCGTGCGAGAGGGTGGCCGCCGGCCCGGACCGAGCGGGCCGCGAGGAGAGGCACGATGAAGCGCTCTGGACGCGGGCTGACGTCGCTGTTGCTGGTGGGGTGCATCGGAGTCGCGGGGTGCAAGAAGGAGGAGCCACCTCCGCCCCACCCCGCCGCGGAGCTTCCCGCGCCGGAGGACTCGCCCGCCCAGCCGACGCGTCCTCCCGAGGGCACCATCCCCCGGGAGGGCGAGGCCGCCGCCAACCCGCCCGTGCATGTCGTGGTCCCCGCCGATGGCGGCACGGGGGCTCCCGTGCGGACCGGGGACGAGGCTCCCCAGGGGGATACGGCGCAAGCTCCGGCTCCCGCTCCCGCTCCCGCACCGGCGAACGCGGCGGACCTGCCTCCGGAGGACCTGAAGAACCGTGAGTGGACCGCTCGCAACGTGGAGCTGAAGCGCCGCCCGGGGAAGTCGGTGACGCTGCGCTCGGTGCGCGCGGGGCAGCACGCGGACTACGACCGCGTGGTGTTCGAGTTCGAGGGGATGCAGCTCCCCGGCTACGCGCTGGAGTACGTGGACAAGCCCATCATCCAGTGCGGCTCGGGAGACCCGACGCCGGTGGCGGGCCAGGGCTGGCTCCAGGTGCGGCTGACGCCCGCGCGCGGTCACGACGACCAGGGCCGCGCCACCGTCGCCGAGCGCGAGATGAAGCCGGGCCTGCCCATCATCCTGGAGCTGGAGCGCACCTGCGACTTCGAGGGCGAGGTGACGTGGGTGCTCGGCAACAAGAAGCCCAACAAGTTCCGCGTCATGGAGCTGCGCGATCCGGCGCGGCTCGTGGTGGACGTGCAGCACTGAGGCTTCGCGGGGGTGGCGCGGTCCGCCTCGGGCCGCGCCTGGGTTCCGCAAAGGATGGAGCGCGCGGAATTCGGGGCACGCCAGGCGGGGTTCCGCGAGGTGAGAGACCGGTGCGTTTCTCCCTTCCGTATTGCCACGAGGCCCCAATGCGAATGAACTGGACCCGAAAGCCCGAGGATATCCAGGCCACCATCGATCTACATCTTCGCTTCCGCCACAACAGGTTCGGGCGGGATGAAGCCATCGAGGACCTCGCCCTCCAGCTTGGCCGCACCCCCAGCGCCGTGGGGGCCGCTGTCGACGCGGTGGTCAGAGTCGACGCGGAATGCTCCGACGGCTGGCATCGTCCCTCGACGCTTCTCAAGGCGTTGTGGGACGAACGAGGACTCCCCAGGAAGGTCTGAACGCGGAGGGACTAACTTGCGCCGCGCAGCGTCTCCGCCAGCCGGTCCAGTCCCGCGAGCAGCGCCTGGTGCCGCTCACGGGTCTCGGTGCCCCGGGCCCGCAGGGCCATGGCCAGCGCCGCGGGCATGTTCAGCGCCGCGTCGCCCCGGAGCCGGTCGTGGTACTCGCGCGCCCAGTCCTCGGGCACGCGCAGGGACCAGTTCCTCGGGTCCACCGTGCCGGGCGTGTTGTACGTCTCCGTCATCCCCATCAGGTCCGTGAAGAACACCATCACGTTGCGCGCTCGGCTCGCGAACAGGTCCGCCAGCTTCGCCTGCGCGAGCTTCCCCGGGTCCTCCGCCAGCCTCCTCGCGAAGCCCTCGCGCTCCGACTCCTCCGGGCACAGGCGCCACGCCAGATAATCCGCCTGCGCCTTCAGCGTGCCGCGCCACTGCCACTCGCCCACCAGCCGCCACAGCGACTTCGTGTCGTGGTTGCCCACCATCACCCAGTCCTCGGGCGCCACGTTCTCGCTGCGGTACACGTCCGCCGGGTTGTTCAGGTCCGCCTTCTGCGTCACCCGGAAGCGCCCCAGCCCGTACTGCGCCAGCACGCGCTCCAGCGGATACGGCAACGTGCTGAGCACCTCGCCCAGCAGGTCGCCCAAGTCCCTTCCATTGCGCCTCGCCGCGCCCACCACCGTGTCGAAGAGGACGCTGAAGCGGCGCACCTGCTCGGGGGTGAGCGACTTCACCTCGCCATCCGCGTACCGGGGCACGGTGCGGTCCAGTTGGTCCGGGTGCACCAGCGCGTAACGCGCGAGGTCCGGGTGGTCCGGCAGGTCCGGCGAGGAGAAGAGGCGCGCCCCGTGCTGCACCGCCCACAGCGCGTCCGGCTCGTCCGAGCGGTACACCCACGGGCACACCAATCCGTGCGGGTGGTCCAGCCGCAGCCCGTCGTACTCGCCGAGCATCTTGTCCATGCGCGCGTTCATGAAGCGCAGCACCGGACCGGCCCGCTGGCCCGCGGCCACGCCCGCGTAGTCGGGCTCGAAGAACTGCTCCGGGTCCAGCACCGGGTAGTTCCACGGCTGGCCGTCCGGGTTGGTGCGGCTGGGCGGCGCGCCCATGAGATACCGACGCAGGAAGAGGCCCTGCCAGGACCACGTGTCCTTCGGCGAGAAGCCAATCTGCAGGTCGCCGTACAGCTTCAGCCTCCCGCCCACCACGCGCTCGCGCAGAGACTGGTGCTGCGCGTGCACGAGGAACTGGAAGAAGGCGTAGCGCTCCAGCGCCTCCGCGTACCGGGCCTGCAGCTCGACGAGGCGCGCGACGACAGCGGCCTCCTCCTCCTCATGGCGGGGGCTGAACAGTCGCCCATCCAGCGAGTCCGCCCAGCGCCGCCAGTCCGGCTCGTGCTTCTCCTCGCACAGCACGTCGAAGAGGGCGTCGCGCAGGAGCCACGCGTGGTGCTGCTGCCGGAAGGTGGTGAAGCGCGCCGCCAGCTCCTGGAGGGCAGGGTCTTCGCGTCGCTGACGGAAGGACTCCCACGCCTCGTGCAACAGCGCGAGCTGCGCTCGGAACGCATGACGGTAACGCTCGCCCGGGTCGGCGCTTTTCGGGCGGCTCGCGGCGACGGCGGCCACGCGCCCTCGCGGCAGCAGCGCGCCCCAGGGCTCGGGCTCCTCCAGCCGCGCGAGCGACACGTTGAGGACGTTGCGCGAGAAGAGCGTGGCGTCGTACGGCGAGGCGTTGAACTCGGTGGTCTGTCCCTGCGGGCCCAGCTGGATGCCGTTGAAGCCCAACTCCCGCGCGAAGCCGAGGAAGCGCGCCGCGCCCTCCGAGTACGGCGAGCCCCAGCCGAGGTCCTCCTCCGGCAACTGGGGGAAGCTCGGGTCGTGGATGCTCAGCACCAGGTTGCGGATGTCGAGCGCGGCCAGGGCCTCGGTAACGAGTCGGTGGTGGTCTTCAGGCAGCGGGACGGAAGCCATAGCGGGAACGTCCGACCCTAGAGTCCTCCGCCCGAGCCGCCAACCGTCTTGAGGAACAGACGTTCAACACCGCGCTCAGGACCCGCGTGGATGCACCTTCACGAGCCGTCCCACCACGGCCTCCCGGAGCGCCCACCCGTTGATGCGGCCCACGTTATTGCCGATGAGCACGCGGTCCTTCGTCGCCTGCTTCACCAGGTGCAGCAGCACCCCACCCTTCCACCGCACCAGCACCACGTCCCCGGTGTCCACCTCCGCCGGGTCCACCGGCCCCAGCGTCACCGGCTGCCCGTCCTCGATGCGGCCTCGCATGGAGCCGCCCCTGGGGCGTACCGTCACCTGCTCACCGCGTTCCAGTGCACGAAGCGCGTCCGTGGCCCATCCCATCGTCCAGAATCCTTTGTCAGGGTCTGGCGTTGAGACGCGTCGCGGGGGCGCGACCTGACGCCCCCGCCGCTCAGTCCTGGCGAGCCTGGGGCACCGGGCGGGGCTCTCCGCCACCCCCGTGGGGCCCGTGGCCGTGCTCCTGAGGCGGACGCATGTGGAAGACCTTGCGCAGCTTGCGGCTCATCCAGTTGCGGCCGTCCACCAGGATTTCGTACACCGTGGGAATCACCAGCAGCGTCAGCAGCGTGGACGTAATGGTGCCGCCAATCACCGCGCGGCCCAGCGGCGCGCGGAAGTCGCCGCCCTCGCCCGCGCCAATGGCCACCGGAATCATGCCCGCCACCAGCGCCAGCGTCGTCATGATGATGGGCCGCAGGCGGATGCGTCCCGCCTCGATGAGCGCCTCGCGCAGCGGCATGCCCTTCTCGTGCGACCACTTGGCGAAGTCGATGAGGAGGATGGCGTTCTTCGCGACGATGCCCATCAGCAGGATGACGCCGATGAGGCTCATGATGTTGAGCGTGTCGCCGGTGATGACCAGCGCCAGCACCACGCCGATGAGCGACAGCGGCAACGACAGGAGAATCGCCAGCGGGTCCAGGAACGAGCCGAACTGCATGACCAGGATGAGGTACATCAGCATCACCGCCATCCCGAGCGCGATGAACACCCGCGTGAAGACCTCCGCCTGGTCCTTGGACTCGCCGCCCGTCGTCAGCGTGTAGCCCGCCGGCAGCTGCACCCGTGCCACCCGCTCCTGCACGTCCGTCATCACCTCGGACAGCGAGCGCCCCTGCACGTTCGCCTGGATGTTGATGACGCGCTCCCGGTCCAGGTGGGTGACCTGCGCCGGCCCCAGCGTCTGGCGGATGTCCGCCACCTGTCCCAGCGGCACCAGCCGCGGCGCGCCTCCCGGCGCTCCGCCCACGAGGATGGGCAGCTGCGACAGGTCGTTCGGGTTGTCCCGCGCCTCGGGCGCGAGCCGGACCATCACGTCCCGCGTCTCGCCGATGGGGTCCACCCAGTCTCCCACGTCCAGGCCCGCGAAGGCCGGCCGCAGCACCTGGGCCACCTGTCCCGCCGTTACCCCGAGCTGCCCCGCGAGCCCGCGGTTCAGGTCCACCTCCAGCTCCGGCCGCTGCCCGCGCGTGGACAGCCCCACGTCCACCGCCCCGGGCACCTGCTCCATCTCCTTGCGCACCTGCTCCGCCAGCTGCGTGAGCACCCGCTGGTCCGGCCCCCGCAGCTGCATCTGGATCTGCTTGATGGCGCCGCCGAAGCCCGACGTGAAGACGGACACCCTGGCGCCGCCAATGGCATTCAATTCGTTGCGGAAGACGCGGCCCAGCTCGTCCTGGCTCACGTCGCGCTCCGCCTTGGGCGTGAGCCTCACGTACACCAGCGCCTGGTCCACGCCCGGCGCGCTCAGCGGCAGCGGCACGCCAATGGTGCTGTAGGTGTAGGCCACCTCCGGGTGCGCCTTGGCGATGCGCACCACCTCCTCCACCTTGCGCCGCGTGTACTCCAGGTTGGAGCCCGGCGGCGTCTCCACCAGCACCTCCACCTCCGCGCGGTCGCTCACCGGCACGAAGCCCGCGCCGCCCACCGTGGCCTGCAGGCCCAGCGCGCCCACCAGCGAGAAGATGGCCACCAGCACCATGGCCAGCCGGTGGTCCAGCGCCCAGGCGATGACGCGCTTGTAGCGCTCCGCCTGCCGGTCGAACCAGTGATTGAAGCGCGCCAGCACCCGCGAGATGAAGCCGCGCCGCGCGCCCTGCTCAATCTGCGGGTCCGGCCAGTACGCGCTCAGCATCGGGTCCAGCGAGAAGGACACGAACAGCGACACCAGCACCGCGCACGCAATCGTCAGGGCGAACGGCTTGAACCACTGTCCCGCCTCCCCGTACATGAAGGCCACCGGCACGAACACCGCGACGATGGAGAATGTCGTCGCCGACACCGCGAGCCCGATTTCCGAGGTGCCCTCGCGCGACGCCGTGTAGTGGTCCTTCCCCATCTCCACATGGCGGACGATGTTCTCTCGCACCACGATGGCGTCGTCGATGAGGATGCCGATGGCCAGCGTCAGGCCGAGCAGCGACATGGTGTTGAGCGTGAAGCCGAACGCCCAGACGCTGACGAAGGCCGCGAGCACGCTCACCGGCAGCGCCAGCCCGGTGATGACCGTGGAGCGCCACGAGTTGAGGAAGATGAAGACCACCAGCACCGTGAGCAGCGCGCCCTCCACCAGCGCCGACTGCACGTTGTGCACCGCGGCCTCCACGCGGACACCCGCGTCGCGGACGATGGCCAGCTTCACGCCCGCGGGCAGCCGCTGCTGCAGCGTCTCCACGCGCGCGCGCACCGCGTCCGCCACCTCGGTGGTGCTGTAGCCCTTGGCCTTCAGCACGTCGATGCCCACCGCCTGCGCGCCGTCATAGAGCGCCAGCGTGCGCGGCTCCTCCGCGCCCACGAAGACGTCCGCCACCTGCCCCAGCCGGATGGCCTGCCCGTTGCGCGTGGCCACCACCATGTCGCGGAACTGCTCCACCGTCTCCAGGCGGCCCTTGAGGCGGATGGAGGACTCCTCCAGCCGCGAGTTGATGCGGCCCACCGGTGCCGCCAGGTTCTGCGCCTGCAGCGCGCCCACCACCTCCGCCACCGACAGGCCCGCGGCCTGGAGCGCCTGGGGCTTGAGCTGCACCGTCATCTCCCGCTCGACGTCGCCCACCACGTCCGCTTGGGCCACGCCCGGCACCGAGCGCAGCTCGCCCACCACCAGCGGGTCCGCCACGCGCGACAGCGCGGCCACGTCGAGCTGCTCCGACGTCAGCGTCAGCGAGACGATGGGCTGGTCCGCCGGGTCGAACCGCGTGAGGATGGGCTCCTCCATCTCCTGCGGCAGGTCCGCCCGCTTGCTGGAGATGGCGTCGCGGATGTCCTGCGAGGCCTCCTGGATGTCCTTCTCGAACTCGAAGAACACCGTGAAGGTGGCGAGGCCATCGGTCGCCGTGGCCGTCGTCTCGTCCGGGTCCACGCCGCTGATGGCGAAGATGGCGTCCTCGATGGGCTCGACGATTTCGCGCTCCACCGTCTCAGGTGAGGCGCCCGGGTAGACGATGCTGACGCTGACGACGGGCGGCTGGACCTCCGGAAACTCGTCCGTCTCCAGCAGCCCCAGGGCCACGAGGCCGAAGACGACCAGCGCCACCATCGCGGTGATGGTGACGATGGGCTTCTTGATGGCGAAATCCGAAATGAACACGGGGTGACTCCCGGCACGAAGCGATGGAACGAAGCGGCCTCAGGGCGCCGGGGACGTCGCGCCCCCGCCGGCCCCCTGCTGTTGCGGCGCGGGCGCCTGGGGTTGCTGCGCGGAAGGACCGCCCCGCGGTCCCTGGGGCGCCTGCGCGCCCGTCGCGGGCTGCTGCTGCCGCGGCGGGGCCTCCGAGCCGCCCACGCCCGGCCCCTCCGACTCCACGGGCTTCGAGCCGGGGCGCGGCGGCTCCACCTTCACGCGCGAGCCCTCGCCCACCGTGTCTCGGGCCGAGCCGAGCACCACCACGTCCCCGGCCCGCAGTCCGGAGCGAACCTCCACCTGCTGCTCGACGGCGTCCGTCAGCCCGACGGTGACGGGCACGCGCTTCACGCGCTCGTCCTGGATGCGCAGCACGGAGGGCTGGCCGTTGGCGTCATCCACGGCGTCCACCGGTACCGCGAGCGCCTGCCGCGCCTGCGAGGCCACGCGCCCCTCCGCGAAGAGGCCCGCCAGCAGCTGGAGGTCCATGTTGGGAATGGCCACGTAGATGCGGACCTGACCTGTGGCCGGGTCCACCACGGGGTTGATGCGCTCCACCTTGCCGCTGAAGGTGCGGTCGCCATAGCCCGTCACCTGGAACTCCACGGGCGTGTCCACCTTCACCTGCTCCAGCACCGCGGCGGGCACGGAGGCCTCCAGCCGCAGGGTGCGCGGGTCGACGATGGTGAAGAGGGGCGCGCCGGGCTGCACCACGTCACCGGCGTTCGCCTGGCGCTCGCTCACCACGCCGTCGAAGGGCGCGACGATTCGCGCGCGGCCGAGCTGCTCCTGCGCCAGGGCCAGCCGCGAGCGGGCCTCCGCGAGCTGCCCTTCCGCCTGGGCCACGCCGAGCTGCGCGCGCTCGAGGTCTCTCGGGGTGATGACGCCGGCCTTCGCCAGCTTCGCGCTGCGCTCCTGCTCGGCCTGGGCCACCCGCAGCGCGCTCGCGGCGGTGCGCGCCGCCGTGCGGGCCGCGATGAGCTGGTCCCTGAGGGTGGCGTCCTCGATGCGCGCCAGCTCCTGGCCCTTCTTCACCTCCTGGCCCTGCTCGGCCTTGATGCCGAGGATGGTGCCGCCCACCTCCGCGCGCACCGCGGCCGCCGTGCGCGCCTGCAGCGTGCCGGAGATGCCGGGACCGGACTGCAACTCCCGCATCTCCACGCGGGCCACGTTCTCCGCCCCGAGCGACACCACGGGCTCGACGGCCTGTGCCGCCGCCGCGTCCTCCGAGCCCTTCTTGCAACCGGCCGCGGTACAGGCCACCGCCAACAGCAGCCCGAGCCCCCGGCTCCGTGTCCTCCCAGTCATCCGCGCTCGTCTCACGGCGCCTCTCCCGTCGTCTGCCCGCCCCGCCCCACGGTCCAGGCGAGCCGGCTAACCATGGTGTCGGTCCCCTGCCCCGGCTAGCCGCCGATGCAGTCATTTCACACCCGGAAGGCCCGCCTTTTCCGCCGCAGGGAAGAGGGGCAGACATGCGAGCGGGCGCTCACCGTCCCTGACCTGCGTCAGGAGCGGGAGCGCCCGTGAGATGACGACGGACTCCGCCAGCGGACTACGGCGTGCTCTGCGGCACCTCGCTCATGAGGAGGGTGCCCGTCTTGAAGTGTGAGCGCTGGCCGCAGTCGGTCAGCACCTCCCTGCCCGGGCAGCTGACCGGCGCGGACGCGCGCGTCGACGAGGTGAAGCAGCGGGCCCCGTTGGCGTCCCACTCGGCCTCCGTCAGCCACGTCTCGGAATCCTCCTGCACGCCGACGCCGTCGTAGAGGTTCACCCAGTTGCCGTCCTGCGTGTACGAGGTGCCGTCCCCGCAGAAGTCCGCGCGCACCATGCGCGTGCAGGCCTGGTGGTACTCCGCGAGACCGCGGCCGTCCGCCGTCGTCGCCCAGGGGCGGTAGCCGAAGCGCACGCACTTGGCGATGGCCGCGCCCTCGCACGCGAAGGTGAAGACGGTGGAGTCGTCGAGATGCGAGCCGCCGCCCGCCACGCCCTGCGCGTAGTTCCACCGGCCCGCGACGGGAATGGCGCCGAGCGCGGAGCCATCATCGGCCGCGCACGCCGGCTTCCACGCGCCGGCCGTCATGTCGAAGTAGGAGACGCGGTAGGACCACACGTCCGCGTCCGCGTCCTGGCCGGGCTGGATGCCGTCCACGCGCAGGGCCACCTGGGTGCCGTCACCGAGGTTGCCGACGAAGCGCGCGCCCACGAAGTCCTGGCCGGACACCGTGCGGCTCCCGTCGAAGCCGTGGAGGACGCTGCCCTGCAGCCACACCGAGACGAGCGGCTCGTCCACCGAGGTCGCGGTCTGCACGCCCGCGAAGTTCACCGAGACGAGCGGCTGGCCCAGCTCGGTGCCATTGAGGTTGCGGCCGTTGAGATTGCGGCCGTTCAGGTTGCGGCCGTTCGGCGAGGCCAGCTCCGCCACGCGAGACTGGAACGTGGACTCCTCGGGCTCCGCCACCCCACCCGCACACCCCACCAGCCCCCAGGCGGCAACCACCGCCTGCACCACGTGCCTCGCGCCCATGACCCGACCTCCCCACCGACCCGACCCCGTCCTGCGCTCCTCAAGGTTCGCAGTGACACGAAGTCGCGCAAGTTGCGCGCACGCCGACGGACACTTGCATCGTCCACCCGTCACCAATGAACTGGCATGGCAGGGCAGACCCCGGGGTTCCATCGTCCAGTAGGACGTGGTGTCGGTGTGGGTTCTCGGTACGTGTGAGCCGCCAGCCAGGCGCTCAAGGCGTGGCGGCCGGCGGGTCGGCGCACACGCGCAGGCCCACCGTCACGTCGCGCAGCGAGGGCTCCGGCAGCTCCCGGTTGGTGGAGCGCGCCGAGGTGGCCGCGAAGGCGAAGCTGCCGCCGCGCGCCACCGCCTTGCCCGGCTCCAGCCACGAGCGCGTCCACTCCCAGACGTTGCCGGCCAGGTCGTCCACGCCGAAGGGGCTGCGCGACGCGGGGTGGCTGCCCACCTCGTCCGGGCCGAAGCCGCCGGGCTGCTTGCCGTAGGTGGTGTCGATGTTGGCGTCGTCCGGGGCCAGCGTGTCGCCGTGCGGGTACTCGCGCCCGTCCACGCCTCGGGCCGCGCGCTCCCACTCCAGCTCCGAGCACAGCCGCGCCCCGGGCACGCCGCCGCGGGTGGCGAGCCACGCCGCGTACGCCTCCGCGTCCGCGAAGGTGATGCCGCTGACGGGGAAGCGCAGCCAGTCCTGCTCCTCGCGCCGGTCGCGCCGGGCGTACCGCAGCTTCTCTCCAGCGCGCGCCACGTAGGGCTCGCCGCCAGGCTGGAAGCGCAGCCGCCAGGTACCGTCCACCCGCTCCAGCGCGAGCATCCCCGCGTACCCGCCGGTGGCCACGCGGGGCAGGCGCCGGACGCGCTCCTCGGCGGGCAGCGCCTCCACGAAGCGCAGCCAGTCCGCGTACGTCACCTCGTGGCGGGCGATGAGGAAGCCCGGCACCTCCACGGCGTGCAGCGGCACCGCGTTGAAGAACTCGCGCACGCTGGCCTCGGCCGAGCTGCCGAAGCGCACCTCACCCGGAGGCACGAAGACGAAGCCCTCCGGCACCGTGCCCGCGCGCGGCAGCGGCACGTGCAGCCGCCGGGACTCCCCGCGCCGCAGCAGCACGGGCTGCGCCACCGGCTCGTGGCCCAGCGCGCGCAACGACAGTTGGTAGAGCCCCGGCGGCACCGGCACGTCCAGCCAGGGGCCTCCGGCGAGCGTCAGCGGCTCTCCCGGCTGCTCGCGGCCCTGCGCGTCGCGAGTCAGGGGCCGCAGCTCCACCTGGGCGCCGGAGGTGGACGTCTCCAGCGTGAGGCGCGCGGGCGCGTTCCACCGCCGCCAGCGCGTGCCAGCGGGGTCATACAGCCGCATGCGCTGCAGCAGCGTGGAGAGCGTCTCGGTGTCGCCGTCCTGCTCGGCCCACAGCGCCCGCTCGTAGAGGAAGTCCGCCAGCGCGTCGCGCACGTCGGGGCGGCCCGGGGCCAGCGACAGCGCGTGCTCCAGCTTCCCCGCCACCGCGTCGTACTGCTGGCGCACCCGCGCCGCCTGCGTGCCCGAGCGGCCCCACAGCTTGTCCGCGTCCGCCTTGCGGCCGCTGGTGTAGAGGCGGAAGGCCTCGGCGCGCTCGGAGCCG
The DNA here is from genome assembly GCF_012933655.1 of Pyxidicoccus fallax. Taxonomy (GTDB): domain Bacteria; phylum Myxococcota; class Myxococcia; order Myxococcales; family Myxococcaceae; genus Myxococcus; species Myxococcus fallax. The sequence continues at coordinate 20,827 of NZ_JABBJJ010000200.1, forward strand.
AGCGCCTCGCGCGCCCGGCCCACGTTGCGCAGGGCGAGCGCGGCCTCCTGGAGCTCCGCGCTCACCTGCCGGTCCAGGCCCCAGCGCTCGCGCAGGCGCAGGCCGCCGTAGACGAGCGCCAGCGACAGGACGAAGCCCGCGGCCAGCACGTGCCGCATGCGCCGGCTGCGCACCACCGTGCGGCGGGAGGCCCGGAGGAAGTCCAGCTCGCGGCGGGTGAGCTCGGCGGGGTCCAGCGGCTTCGTCTCCGCGAGCTGGCGCGGGCCCCATAGCGCCTCGCGCGCGTGGCCCAGCTTCTCCCAGTGCGCCGCGGCGGCCTCCAGCCGGGCCTGCACCTCGCGGCGCTCGGCGGCCTCCGCCAGCCAGCGCGCCAGCGTGCCCCAGCCGGACAGGAGCGCCTCGTGGGCCAGCTCGTACGAGGTGTCCTCCTGCGCCTCGCGCGCCACCAGCAGGCGCGCGTGCACCAGGGCCTCCACCGCGGCACGGTAGCGCGCGTCGTCCCCCACCAGCTCCCGGTCCGTCTTGCGCGCGCGGGTGCCGTCCACTGTGACGAGCCGCAGCAGCACGCCACGCGCCGCCACGCGCTGGTCCGGGAGCAGCCGCGCCACCGCCGCGTCCGCGTGCCGCGCCAGCGCCCCGGCCACGCCGCCCAGCGAGTCCAGCGCCGCCTGGGTAATCACCCGGGCCGTCGCGTCGCGCGCCTCCCACAGCTCCGCCAGCGCGAACTGGAGCAGCGGCAGGCCACCGTCGGCGGCGGTGGTGGAGGCGACGAGCGCGTCCACGAGGGCCTCGGACTCGAAGGCCACGCCCTTCACCCGGGCGGGGCCCGTCACCGCCTCGCGCGTCTCCTCGGGCGTGAGGGCGCGCAGGAGGTACAACGCGCGCGGCACCTCCGCGCCCAGGCCCGGCACCGCGGTGAGACGGGTGAGGAAGTCGCTGCGGCCGGTGGCCAGCAGGCGCACCCCCGTGGCCCCTTCCGCGAGGCTGCCCAGCGCCTGTCCCGCGAGCGCCGCCTCCACCGGCGAGGCCAGCGTCACCAACTCCTCGAGCTGGTCCACGTAGAGGAGGAGGGCCTCGCGGGCGCCCAGCCTCGCGCGCAGCCGGCGCACGAGGGACGTGGGCTCGTTGCGCAGTGCCTCGGCCAGGGGCTCCTCCGCCTCCTGCATGAGCGGGGCGAGCGCGGCGGCCAGCGCCGACATGGGACGGCGGCCCGGCACCAGCCGCGCGGTGTGCCAGCGGCGCCCGTCCTCCAGCGCGCCCTCCGCCACCGCCGGGAGGATGCCGGCGAGGCACAGCGAGGACTTGCCCACGCCCGAGTCACCGGCGATGAGCAGGAAGGGCTCCGCGCGCAGCCGCTCCAGCACCGCGCGCTGCTCGCGCCGCCGGCCGAAGAAGACGGCCCGGTGCTCCGCCTCGAAGGCCTGAAGGCCCCGATAGGGGTTGCCCTCGGGCACGTCCGCCGGCGTCTCCTCGCGCGTCAGCCCCTCCAGCGCGTCGAGGAGCTGCGCGGCGGAGGCGTAGCGCTCGGTGGGCTCGCGGCGCAGACAGCGGTCGATGACGGCCGCGAAGGCGGCGTCCACGCCGGGCGCGGCCTCGGCGAGCGGGCGCGCGTCCTGCTCTCTCACCACCCGGGGCAGGTCGCGCCAGGACACGTCCCGGAAGGGGCCCCGGCCCGCGCACAGCTCGTAGAGGACGATGCCCAGCGAGTACACGTCGCTGCGGGCCGTGAGCTCCTCGCCGGCCCAGGCCTCCGGGGACATGTAGTAGGGCGTGCCCACCAGCGCGCCGCTGGGCAGCGAGGGCAGGAAGACGCCGTCCAGCGAGCGGGCGCCGAGGTTGGGGCTGGCGTCCGGGTCCAGGTCGTCCGGCAGCTTGGGAGGCTCGGCGCCGGCGCGGGCGGGGGCGTCGGCCGGCTCGGCGGCCTCGTCCAGCAGCTTCGCGAGCCCGAAGTCGAGCAGCTTCACCTCGCCGCTCTCGGTGAGCACCGCGTTGCCGGGCTTGATGTCGCGGTGGAGCACCCCACGCCGGTGGGCGGCGCTCAGGCCCCGCGCCAGGTCGCGCCCCATGCCCAGCACCCGCTCCCAGGGCTGGGGCTTGGAGAGCCGGTCCAGGCTGACGCCCCGGATGAACTCGGAGACGAGGTAGGGCTGCTCCTCCAGCTGTCCCACCCGGTAGAGGGTGACGACGTTGGGGTGCTGGATGCGGGCGGCGGCGCGGGCCTCCACGAGGAAGCGAGCCAGGGCATTGGGGCCGAGCGCGGGGATGAACTTCACCGCCACCGGGCGCTCGAGCAGCGTGTCGTGGGCGAGGTACACCCGGCCCGTGCGCCCCCGGCCGATGGGCCGCACGAGGCGGTACTCGTCGAACTCCTGCGGAGGAGTCCACGCGTCTGGCGACGGAGGAGAGGCGGCGGGGGTGCCCACACCCGGTGCGTATGCATCCGTCCGCCAGGGGTCAACGGGCCGGGCGTGCCGAATGGCCCTGCGCGGAACAGAGGGCCCCCGAATGTCCGGTGGCGGGCAGTGCGGATGTCCGGTGGATCAGCTCCCCTGCCCGCCCTTGCCGCGGACCTTGCTGGGCTTGAGCATGTTGCGGATCTTGTTCTCCAGGTCCTGAGGCAGGCACGGCTTGGCGACGAACTCGTCGGCACCGGCCTCCTTCGCATGCTCGGCGTTGCCGGCGAGCACGTGGCCGGTGAGCGCCATGACGGGGATGTCCCGCGTGCGCGAGTCCTGCTTGATGAGGCGCGTGGCCTCCCAGCCGTCCATGATGGGCAGGGACAGGTCCATCAGGATGATGTCCGGCTCGCCGTCCTGGGCCTTCTCCACCGCCTCCACGCCGTTGCGGGCGGTGTCCACCTCGAAGCCGACGAACTCCAGGTACTCGGCGTACATCTCCCGCGCGTCATCGAAGTCGTCGACGACGAGGACGCGCTTCTTGTTGCCAGCCGGTGAGGGGAGCGCGGTGGCGGGGGCCTCGTCTTCCGGGGCTGTCTGTGCCGTTCGCTTCATGAAACCGACGCCTCACGTGTAGGGAAAGGGCTGTTGGCTTTCGC